>CAZYBA010000137.1:748-3354 GCA_964646105.1 uncultured Armatimonadia bacterium | reverse complement strand
CTCAGCGTTGTTCCCGGGGGCACCTACGGGTACGGCACCCTGCTCTCCCGTTTCCGCACCGACCAATCGCCCAAACCGGGCTGGACCGCATCGTGGATCGCCGACGACCGATTCGCCACTCGAACCCCGGGCCCGCCGGTTGTGCTGCGCTGCACGGACTTTACGGAAAACGCCTCGGTGTCCACCTGCCGGGCGTGGGTGGCGTCGGAGGGCATCACCAAGCCGACCGAGGACACCGTCCCTTCGTTGATGGTACGCCGAATCGGTTCGCCGGCTCTCGAGTCGACGTTCGCCTGTGTACTCGATGTCCACCGAGGCAAGCCCGGTTCCCGCGAGATGGTCCGTCTGGACACCGGCAACCCCACCGACTTCCTGACCGATTGGTTGCAAAATAACGGCGACCGTGTCTGGGTGTGGGTCCGTGACGGAGCACGGTCGCCGTCAAGCGTGTCGCTCCCCGGGGGCCGCACCCTGCAGGCGTCGGGTGTCGTGGCCGCGGTGGCGGTTTCCCGGACCGGCACGCCGCGGCTCCTCGCGGACGGCGGGGGGACGGTTTCCTACAATTCGCGTGAACTTTCGACCGGACGTGGTGTTCGGTGAAAGTCTGGATTTGCACCGACATGGAAGGTCTGTCCGGAGTGGACTCGTGGGACCAATGCTACGCTCCGGACGACAACGACCCACGCTATTTGCACGGTCTGGAACAATTGGCAGCCGACACGAATGCGGCAGTCGTAGGCTGTTTCGACGCCGGCGCCACAGAGGTGATGGTGCTGGATGGGCACGGGCGCAACTGCAATCGCGGACTGGCGGGCCGGTTGGACCCGCGGGCACAGTTGGTCTGGATTGCACAGCGCAACCCTATTCGCTGGGAAGGCCTCGACGAGACCGTGGACGCGGTGGCGATGATCGGCCAGCACGCGATGGCGGGGTCACTAAACGCTTTTCTCGACCACACGCAAAGCCCGAAAACCTTGTGCCGCATGACTCTCGGGGGCCGCGAAATCGGCGAAATGGCCCAGTGCGCCCTTTACGCGGGTTCGTTCGGCGTTCCCATCGTGTATGTGAGCGGCGACCAGGCGCTGTGTGACGAGGCACGCAAACAACTGCCGCATGCGATTTCGACGCCCACCAAACTGGGCACCGGTTGGGCAACCTGTGTGCTCGCCGATACGGAATCCGTACGAAACGCCATACGACGCGATATCGCTCAGGCATTGCGGTCCGCGCGCCGCGAAACCGCTTGGACCGAACCGATGCCAACGGAGGTGTCCCTCGAGTGGGCCTGGAGCGAATTCGCCGACACCATGGCCGCCATTCCGGGAGTACGTCGCGAACACGCACGAACCGTCGCCTGGACTCTTTCCGACCAACGGGACATCTACACGTGGCCCAGTACGCATTGGCATCCCGTTCCCTGAAGACCGCTGTTTTCCCAATTCCCGGATTTTCCCATGCCCAAAACCATGCCTCCCCTCATTTGCGCTTTCCCGACGCCTCCTCCGAACGTCCCCCGCAATGCCGTCCACACGGACTACGTTCATGAAATCCTCGACTACGCCGGTATGGAAACACTACGGGTCGAACCGCACCAGTTGGAGGACGTCCTTGCAACCGGGCGTATCCTGCTGACCGTCGGCGACGGCCCGGTTCCCGACAGTGTCGCGGACTGGATGGCCAACGGGGGCGTCTGGATTGCGGTCGGGGGGACTTGCGGGCGCGAGGATTTGTTTGGAGTTCGGAAACTGGTCCCCGACTTCGTCCTTTGGGGCGCTCCGTCCCGCAATCTCGGAGAAGGCTGGATTCAGGCGCAAGCCAACAACCCACTCGCGCCGGCGTTCCCGATCCCCCTGCACCACTACGGAGGGATTGCGGTCGAAAATGTGGATGCCGAATCGCTGGCAAGCTGTCTGGACGCGCACGGAACTCCCACCGGCTACGCGGGAGTGGTCCGAAAGCAGGTCGGCAAGGGCTGGGCATTGCTGATCGCCCCCGATGTCACCGGAGCGGTTGTCCGGATCCAGATGGGCAATCCCATCCACCGCGACGGTATCCCGGCGCAGGACGGAACCGCGCCGGTCGGGGACGGTGTCCTCAAGAGCGACGACGGCATCGCACTCGATTGGATCCGGGATCGTCAGGAAGTTCCCGGCACTCCCGGATTGCGCGGCTTTCTGCAGCCCCAGGCGGACCTTTGGCGTGAAGTGCTGCTGCGTGCGGTGCTCTGGGCCGGCGAGAGCACGAGGACCCCGATCCGCCTCCTGTGGTACTGGCCGGACTGCCTTCCCGCGATCGGACATCTTTCCCACGACTCGGACGGCAACGACCTGGATCGGGCGAACGACCTCCTCGCCGCGCTCGATCGCGCCGACGCTCCCGGAACCTGGTGCGTCATCCTCCCTGGCTACCCGGCCGACGTGATTGCCAAGATTGTCGATGCCGGCCACGAACTCGCCACCCATTACGACTCGATGACTGCGGGAACCGTGTTCTCGGAACGCGAATTCGACGAACAATGGCGCAGACTCTGTGTCCAATTCGGATTCCAGCCCGTCACGAACAAAAACCACTACCTGCGCTGGGAAGGCGATGTCAACATCCTGAAA
>CAZYBA010000137.1:0-738 GCA_964646105.1 uncultured Armatimonadia bacterium | reverse complement strand
CCTGAAATGGTGCATGGCTCGTGGCATCCGCATGGATCAGAGCAAGGGCGCATCGAAGACCGGTGCCTGTGGATTCGGGTTCGGCGCCTCCCATCCGTTCAAGCCGGTGGATTGCAAAGGCCGCATCCTCCCCATTCTCGAACTGCCGACCCCGACCCAGGACCTGCACGTCTTCGCGCCGGAGACACTTGCAGAACCGTTGCTCACCGGCGCCCTGCGCGTCTACGGAGTGGCCCATTTCCTTTTTCACCCCGCCCATATGGCCCGCGAACAAGTCGCCGACTCGCTGGTGCGCACCGTCGAATCCGGACGCAACCGCGGCATGGACTGGTGGACCGCAGCGCGGATCGTGGCATGGAACGATGCACGGCGGGCGGCAGGTTGGCAGGACGGAGCCCTCCGCACGCCGAAGGCACTGCCGGGGGCGACTGTCCTGAAATACGCTCCGTGGCTTTCGGACGCAGCAATGCGCAACGGTGCCGTTGCAACTCGGGAACGCTGGGGGCTGACATTCACCGAGGAAATCGTGGACATGGACGCCGGGGGCGTCTGGAACGGAGAAATTCGATGACGAATACCATTCCCGCCATCGCAGGGGGCGAAATCGCCAAGAGGACGCCTTACGGGAGCACCGTGCGGTACGGCGACGAGGAAATCGCCGAACTCGCCGAGGCGGTCCATCAGCAGACGCTGTTTTATGCCTCTGGAAAGAAAGTCCGTCAGCTCGAGGCCGAGTTC
>CAZYBA010000136.1:0-8164 GCA_964646105.1 uncultured Armatimonadia bacterium | reverse complement strand
CCTTGAAAGCGGTCTCACGGGGAACCGTGTGCGGGTTCGAATCCTGTCCCCTCCGCCATCTCGCACCATGGATACCACTCCGCAGGACGGCCGCAAATGGGCTCGGGAACGACTGACCCAGCGCGTCCGCTGCGCGGGGTGAGCATCCAAGATAGGACCGTCGGTCCTAGCCGATCTCCTGCGCGACTTTCCCGCACCCGTTCGCGACGACCTGCTCGTTGGGCTGGAGCATAGCGACGACGCGGGTGTCGTGCGGTTGACCCCGGATATTGCGTTGGTCCAGACGGTCGACTTTTTCACACCGGTCGTTGACAATCCGTTCGACTTCGGCCGTATCGCGGCCGCCAATGCCCTGTCCGATGTCTATGCCATGGGGGGGAAGCCGCTTTCGGCGCTGAACATTGTCTGCTTCCCAATCAAGGACGCGGACCCCGCTGACCTGCGCGAAATTCTGCGCGGGGGTGCCGAGACCGTCCGTAGCGCCGGGGCGTTGCTCCTGGGCGGGCACAGTGTCGACGATCCGGAACCCAAGTACGGACTGGCTGTCACCGGAACCATCCACCCCGATCACATCGGCACCAATTCCGGGGCCCGTCCCGGTGATGTTCTCCTTCTCACCAAACCGCTGGGAACCGGAATCATCACCACTGCGGCGATGCGGGGACAATGCCCCGAAGCGACGCTCCAGACGGCGGTCGATGCGATGGCGACATTGAACGCCGCGGCGGCCGACGCAATCCGTGCCGTCGGTCTCCCCCATCCCGTGCACGCAGTCACCGACATCACTGGTTTTGGCTTGCTTGGGCACCTCAGCCATTGGATTCGTGCGGCGCCGATCCAGATTCAAATCGACACGAACGCCATTCCTCTGCTCCCCGATGCCAAGTCGCTGGCTGCGTCCGGGTTCACGACAGGGGGGGGTGCGTCCAATCGACGGTATATCGAACCATGGCTGCATCGCCCGGAAACGGTCGACGATATCCAATTGGCCCTGTTGACGGACCCTCAAACCAGTGGCGGCTTGTGTATCGCAGTGGACCCTGCTTGGGCCGACCGGTTGTGCGCGGAATTGGCCGAACGCGGAGTCGAAACGGTGGCTGTTATTGGATCGATCGACGTCGGTCCGGCGTCCTTGATTCTCCGGTAATCTCGCTCAGGTACGTTTCACGAGCTTTGTCCCATTTTTCCTGACTCCGCAGGATCAACTCGATCGCTTCCCGGACCGCACCGCGACCGCCTAGGCGGGTCAAAACCCAGTCAGCCGAACCGATCACGTCGGATGCTGCATCCTTAGGGCATAAGGCTATCCCACATGCCCGCATCCCGGGGATGTCGTTGATATCGTCCCCAACGAAAGCGACTTCCTCGCTCTCTGCTCCCAACTCCGCACAAACCGTTATCACCGCAGAGCGTTTGTCCCGAACCCCTTGCATCAACCGTCGTACCCGTAATTCTTCGGCACGGCGCCGCACAACCGAGGAATCCCGACCCGATATCCAAATTGTTTCCAATCCCACCCCGGCCGCGGCAACGATACCCAGGCCGTCTTGGATATGGAACGCCCGGGATTCGGTTCCGTCACTTCCAAACACGACGGTTCCATCGGTCAACGTTCCATCGACATCGCAAACAAGCAAGCGGATGCGAGCGAGTCGTGCTCTCAGGTGATCCGGAACGGGGCGGGAGTCATTCAATGGGAACAATCCCTGCCCTGATGAGATCCTTGAGGGCCAGAACGCCCACGGGGCGGCCGTCGGTGTCCAGCACAGGCAGGTCTCCAAAGCGCAACGGTCCATTTTCGAAATCGGACAAAGTGTCGGCGGCGAGCGGATCGCCGATGATTGTCCGGGGTGACTCCGTCATCACACCGCCGACTGGAGAGTTCCACGATTCGAGGCCTTGGTTCACAAACAATCGCCGTGAGTCGCCGTCCGACAAAACCCCGCACAATCGACCGTCGGCATCCACAACGCACGCCAACCCGGCACCGGCCCTGGTGACCGCGGTCAAGGTCTCGTGTACCGTGGTTTCGCGTTCGACCACCGCGATTTCGCTTCCACTACGCATGATGTCGGAGACCCTCAGCAGCAGCCTGCGTCCCAAGGAACCGGCCGGGTGGAGACGTGCATAATCGTCCGTTCCGAAACCACGCTCCTCCATGACCGCTACGGCCAGTGCATCGCCGAGGGCGAGCATGACCGTTGTGGAAGTGGTTGGTGCCAAATTGTGCGGACAGGCTTCCCGATCGACCGAAGTCAGCAAAACAAAATCTGCAGCCTTGGCCAATGTGCTGGCCTGGTTCCCGGTGATGGCAACCACGTGAGCCACCCTGCGCCGCAGCGCCGGAAGGAGTCCGCGCAGTTCGTCGGATTCGCCCGAATGGGAAAGAACCAGTGCGACATCCCCCGCCGACGCCATTCCCAGGTCTCCATGCATCGCTTCGGCCGGATGGAGAAAAAAGGCCGGAGTTCCGGTCGACGCCAATGTGGCCGCCATCTTCCGCCCGATGTGGCCGCTTTTGCCCATGCCGGTCACGACAACCTTGCCGTGACATTCGCGGAGCAACTCCACAACCTGGTCGAACCTGTCATCAAGTCTTGCCGCCAGATGGGCAATCGCGCGCGATTCCTCGGTCAGGACACGAATGGCGTGGGCACGCGCGTTCCCTGCAGTGTTCACGACCGCATTCTACCCGGCTGGCGCCGAGCAGATGTCAACCCGGTGGATCGAGAAGACGGCGCGCGATCTGGTCTCCCCGCAACGGCTCCGGACGCAAAAGCCGGGACAATCCGGTATCGGAGAACAAGGCCTCGAGCGTGGGTGAGAGTTGAATCTCAAGCTTGACACCGGTGAGCGATGCAACCCGTGCGACCGTGATCAGGTGGGAGATGCCGCTGGTATCCACATGGACTATTTGGCACAGATCACACAGAAGGGTTTTGGAACACATTCCCATCG
This sequence comes from uncultured Armatimonadia bacterium, assembly GCA_964646105.1. Taxonomy (GTDB): domain Bacteria; phylum Armatimonadota; class Armatimonadia; order Armatimonadales; family Armatimonadaceae; genus CAIRTT01. Next base: position 5,206 of record CAZYBA010000136.1, on the reverse strand, counting down.
CGGTGAAAACCGCTTCCCGGAACGCCAACGCGGAATTGGCGTCGATGCTTCCGCGGAACCGGACCACGACAGTATCGCCCGTACCCGGTTCGATGGAATGTTGGAACAGGCTCGGCGCCACCTTGGCCGGCGGACGTCCGCGGCGCGGACGAGCAAAGACGATTGACTCCCCGGAGGCGACATAGGAGCTTCCCTCGGGGACAAACGAGGAATCGCTCATCGGCTGACTCCAACCGCAATGGGCGACACTAGCGGACAGCCTGACAGACTGTCTTGGTTCCAACCGGCAATTCGGTACGGCATACACACTATGTCGGCATCCTTGCCAGACAAAAAGTATCCCGCAGAATACCGGTTTCTCGTCCGGAGTCTGCGGGAGTGACAACACACCTCGAAATGTTCCCGATGACGTTGTTTGCTCGATCCAGCACCCAGGTCTCGTCTTATTCGAATGAGTATTCTGCGGTTCAGACCGTCCCGAGGTTGCCTGCCGCGGGCAATGCCGCGGGGGAGACGGACCCGCCCACTTCATCGTAATCGTCGAGCTTGACATACACCTGGCGGAGCACTTCCTCGGGAGACGTCATGCCGGCGCGGATCTTGATGAGAGCGTCTTCGCGAATGGGAACCATCCCCGCCCGCACCGCTGCTTGACGCAGGTCGGGAGCAGACGCCTGGGTCATCACCAATCTCTGGAACGTCTCGTCGACCCTCACGACCTCGTGGACACCGATGCGTCCGACAAACCCGGTTTCCTCGCAATGTTGGCATCCGCCGCCATCGTGCCAGAATCGATCGTCCATCGAAACCGACAGCAGTTGGGCCTGGTACTCCGTCGGGTTTCCCGGACGCCGGCACTTGGGACACAAGCGCCGTACAAGGCGTTGCGCCACCATTCCGATCAACCCCGAACTGATCAGGAACGGCGGGACTCCCATGTCGATCAAACGGGTGACCGATGTGGGCGCATCGTTCGAGTGCAAGGTCGACAACACCAAATGTCCGGTCATGGCGGCACGGAACGCGATTTCGGCGGTTTCCGTATCGCGCATTTCCCCCACCAGGACAATATCGGGGTCCTGCCGCAGAATGGCGCGCAATTGCCGACCAAACGTCAGCCCGACCTTTTCGTTGACCGCACTTTGATTCACGCCGTCGAGGTCGATTTCAACGGGATCCTCGCAAGTCATGATATTGACCCGCTTGCTCCGCAAGACGTTGAGGGCCGCGTAGAGCGTTGTCGTCTTGCCGGACCCCGTCGGACCGGTCACCAGCACCAAACCCAAGGGTTGGTGCACCAAATCGTGAAATGCGGCGGCATTGTGACGCGTGAAATCAAGCTCGTCCAGTGCGCGCACCGACATGCTGCGATCGAGCAGACGCAAGACCACCTTTTCTCCGTACAACACGGGAAGGGTAGAAACACGGACGTCGAACGATTTCCCCGACACCGAAAACGCAATGCGCCCGTCCTGAGGCAGGCGCTTCTCGTTGATATCCAGTTCGGCAAGAACCTTGATCCGGGATGCCACCGAGTCCTGCAGATCCCGCGGGAACTCGCGCCAAACCTGCAGGACGCCGTCGATGCGCATACGCACCTCGACATTCTCCTTGCGCGGTTCGACATGGATGTCCGATGCGCGCAGGCGCACTGCGTCGCTGACGATCTCGCGAACCAAACGGACAGCGGGAGCTTCCTGCCCCCCTTGCGGACCAAATCCCACGCTCATTTATCAAACTCCTCAGATCCTGCCGAAAAACGCATGCAACATCAGCGCCCAGACGGTGGTGCCTCCGACACAATGGGGTCGTTCGGGACATTGTAACGACTTCGCAGGCGCTGGTAGGTTTCGCGCATTGCCCCCAAAGTGGCGCGGTACGCAGGAACATCGTGCACCGAACGCATTTCGTTCCGGTCGATCGTCAGGTCGAACAAGTTCCATTCACCGGTTTGGGTGAAGCGGACCAGTTTGTGACGGCGGGTACGTATCCCATCGTGCGCCGGCACCGAATGGGTTCGCTCGCCCGTGTAACGGTAATAAACCGCATCGCGCCAATTGCGGGGCTCGCTGCCGTTCAGCAACGGAAGCAGGCTCCTTCCTTGCATCCGTTCCGGAATTCGCAAGCCCGCAGCCTCCAGAAAGGTCGGGGCATAGTCGATATTCTGCACGAGGGCATCCTGTAGCCGACCGGGAGTGGTCTTCCCCGGCCATCGAACCACCAACGGCATCTTGAGCGATTCCTCGAAGATCCAACGTTTGTCGTACCATCCGTGCTCGCCCAAATAGAAACCTTGGTCGGATGCATAGACGACAATCGTGTTGTCCGCCAAGCCCGTGGAGTCCAAATGATCCAGCAAATGACCCACCGAATCGTCTACCCCGCGCACACACCGTAGGTAATCCGCCAGATACCGCTGCAATTTCGCACGGACCAATTCCTTGCCCGACACCGCGCCCGAATCAACACGGCGAAGGAACTCCTTCGCCTCGGCACCGATCGTGGCTTCCCAACGGGAACGCTGAGAGGAAGTCATCCGGGCCAACTCCACATTGGCACCCTCGGGCGATGTCCCGACCGGGACCGACGGAAGTTTCAAATCACTCATCCAGGTCAGATCGTCGCTGACCCGCATCCGGTTGGTCCGCAACAATTCCGAGCGCCCCGACCAATCGTCGAACAGGGTGGATGGTTCGGGAAAACGAACGCCGCGGAACAGTTCCAAATGCTGGGGCGCCGGCATCCAGTTTCGGTGGGGAGCCTTGTGCTGACACATCAGCAGAAACGGTCGGGACGGGTCTCGTTTCGTCTTAAGCCAGTCGAGCGCCTTGCCGGTCGTGATGTCCGTGACGTGCCCCTCGACCCGTTGGCGGCGTTTACCTGGGAGCAGGAAATCCGGATTGTAATAGTTGCCCTGACCGGGAAGCACTTCCCAATGGTCGAAACCGGTTGGATCGGAAATCAAATGCCATTTCCCCACCAATGCCGTCTGGTATCCCGCCGCCTGCAATCGCTTGGGAAACGTGTCCTGAGATCCATCGAAACGACAATTCTCGTTGTCCACAAAGCCGTTGACATGGGAGTGCGTCCCAGTCAACACGCAAGCACGCGACGGGCCGCAGATGGAATTGGCACAGAAACTGTTTCGAAACAGAACCCCTTCCGAGGCAAGTCGATCGATCGAAGGTGTCGGGGCGATTTTAGCGAGGGGTCCCCCGTAGGCGGAAATCGCCTGCAACGCATGGTCATCGGAGAAGATAAAGAGAATGTTGGGACGTTTGTTCATGAAAATTTCTGCAATTCGAGGCGGTCAGGAAGGCACCAATCCGCGATGCGGGTCGCCGGTCGCTTGCATCCATGCCCGGAGCGCCTTGTCCATTCGGTCGCGAACCGATTGAAACTTAGGATCTTCCGCCAGATTGGCCAACTGGTGCGGATCCGACTCAAGATCGTACAACGCCGTGCGTGGCAATGTCGGTTCGGTCAAGGTCCGGGCCGGACCCGTCAATTTCCCTTCGCGGGACAGTCGCTGGATCAAGTTCCAGGCAGGATATTGGGCAGCCTTGTAGGCATTGGGCTCGAAAAAGCCCTTGTCCGGTGTCAGATTGCGGATCCAGCGGTATCGGGAGTCCCGGACCGTTCGCAATCGAATGACGGTCTCGTCGCACCGGTCGCGGGCTCCGAAGGCATACTGGCGCGATCGGAGGCGCCCCTGTTCCACTACCGCCCGCCCCTGCATCGATGCAGGCGTATTGATTCCGGCAAGGCGTAACAGAGTCGGCAACCAATCGATCGACTCCACCAAGCCGCGATGAACTCCCGGAGACACCGCAAACCGGTCGCGATGCCTTGCCGGAAGATGCAGGATCATCGGAACGTGCAATCCTTCCTCGAAACAAAACTGTTTTGCCCGAATATGGGCTTCCCCGTTGTCACCCACGAAAAGGACAATGGTGTTGTCTCCAATTCCCTGGCGATCCAAAAGCGAAAGTAACGACCCTACCTTGCGGTCCAGTTCCAACACCGTATCGAGATACCGTGCATAATCTTCACGTATCACCGGGTGTTCCGGGTAGTACGGTGGCAGATCCACGGCCCGAGGGTCGACTTTCCGGGAAGCATCGAAGACACGATGGGTCTCCCAAAGGTTGAGGATTCCAAAAAACGGCCGATCCATTCGCAGCATCGCATCCCAATCGTCGGTGTCGAACAATCGATCGGGACTGGCGAAGTTCCAATCGATCTTCGCCGTGCCACGAAAGTCCAAGGGCAACGTCCGGAGATTGGCTGTCGTGAAACCCGCTTCGCGGAAACATGCCGGGGCGGAGCGAACTCCGGAAGGCAGCGGATGGAAATCGTCGCGATGGGATCGGTGATCGTGGGCTCCTATCGTCGTTTGGTACATCCCCGTCATGAACGCGGAACGACTGGGCGAGCATACGGGAGCGGTGGTGAAGCAACGGGTGAACTGAATTCCGGATCGTGCCAACGCATCGATGTGCGGCGTCGAGACATCCCGGCGACCGTAGCACGACAACGCCGGACCGAAGTCTTCCGCAATAATCCACAGTATGTTCGGTCGGGGCGTTAGGTTCACGGCGATGCATTCCCCTCTGCAACTTCCCTTCCCTGCCTGAGGCTATCGGCTGCGACGATGGAACCGTCTCGGGGGCAGCGGTACCAATGGGGACAATTCAGGCACTGCAACTCATCTGCGGGCTGGGCTTTCCCTACTCCGTTGCGGTAATCCTCCAGAAGGACAGGCAAGCGTTGATGCCATCCCGAACGCATGTTCACTGTCATCTGGACCGGTTCCAAGTGTTGTTGCATCGGATAGAGGTGCATTGCCACATCGTTGAACCCGGTGAGCAGCAGGAAATCCGTGAGATCATTCGAGGAATCGTTTCTGTTCGCTGCTCGTTTGATTCGGACCCGGACCGGTCGTCCGTCGCGATCCATGCCGTCCGCACGTACCGTAACCGTTCCGTTGCCAACATCCACGACTCGTTCAATCGGGCCACCGAACAACAACGGTCCCTCGCAATCCCCGACATGTCGCTTCGCGAGATGGCGATAGTAGGCACGCAACGGTTCCGGAACAAGGCTGGAACGTTCCGACCAAAGACGATCGAATGCCTCTGAGGGATTGTCTGAATGCAAACTCGCGACGATGGTCGCATGGAACAACGGATAGCCTGAATCCGCG
>CAZYBA010000135.1:0-8170 GCA_964646105.1 uncultured Armatimonadia bacterium | reverse complement strand
CAAGCCTGGTACGGTATTGGACTCGGTATCGCAAACTCCGGCAAAGACACCATCGGTGTTGGCGTCAGCAGCCTTGGCTACGATGTCAGCAACCAATGGTTTGTCGAATTCCGCTCCTACAGCGACGACAAGGAAGGCATGCTGGGCTCATTCACGATCGGCGCCAAATTCTGAATTGACCGCCGCGCGATCGATGCAACCGCTGCCAACCCGTCAGCGGCGCACTGCCTCAACACAGCAGCGGACACCGGGCTCTCCGCGCGGGCCCGGATTCATTTCCCAAAGAGTCCGAATCCGCGAGCAACACCCGATTCCAGACGTCCGGGTGCCAACCGTCCATGGCACCCGGGACCGTTTCTAACCGGCAAGCGACATGTGCCAGAGATCCAATACATTCCTCGGCGACCCGACCATCGAATCCGCCAACGGTTCCAGCACATCCCGCCCACTCGGTCCCCACAACGCCGCGACGGCAACCATGCCCGCCGCACGCGCCGCCGACAAGTCGTGGACCGAATCTCCCACATACCAACACGTCCCCGGATCCAGCCCCAAATCCGAGGCAGCCAGCAACAACGGTTCGGGGTCGGGCTTGTGACGATCGGTCCGGTCCGAAGTCACAATCGTCTCCATCCAACGTTCCAGATCGAAAAAACGCAGCGATATCTGCGCCGACGCCCTGGACTTGCTGGTCACCAACCCGAGACGCACTCCCGCCGCCGACAAATCCGCCAGCAATTCGTCGATCCCCGGATACCCCCGAATCCATTCGTCGTGCCAACCCGCCATCCGTTCGCGGTACGACAACGCCATCCGCGCGGTCTTCGACGGGTCCAGTTCGTCGAACAAACTCTCGAGCGAACGTCCGATCCGCGGAATCACTTCGTCCCGCGAATGGACAATCCCCAAGTGCTCCTCGACCGTCGCCTGCCAGGTCCGCACAATCAACTCGATCGAATCCACCAATGTGCCGTCCAAATCGAACAACACGGCGTCGGGGCGACCGAGGGGTGTCGATACCGTGATCCCCGGAGCGGCCCCCGGCACGTCAACGCTGCATCGAGCAGCCCCGATTGCACCGTCCCCGTACCCGCTGCCTCCGATTTCCACGGCGTCAACCACCAATGCAGACCAATTCGCGCATTGTCCGGTGGACCAGCCTTCCGTCGACAACCGCCCCGCCCCCCAGGCTCCAGGTCTCGCCCACCGGCCCCAGATCGTTCACCGCCACCAACGCCTTTTCGTCGAGTTCGCGAACCCGCGCGTTCACGACAACCGTCACTCCGTTCTGGAACGTCCAGTAGATGCACCCGCCCGCCACGACCGGAGGGGCCAGGAATACCCAGTGCCAACCGTCCCGCCGGCTGCGCGGATCGGACGCCACATCGATGCCCCGGCTGTTCTTGGTTCCCGCAGCCACCGGCACGCGGTACCGACCATCCGGATGCGTTGGTAGTTCGAGGTATTCGGTGCGCCCGATCCCGTACGCCGGCTCCGGATTGCTGAAACACAAGAACCAATGCCACCCGTCCACCACCGTGTTGGTGAACCAAGCCGGAAAAACCGTGATGCCGCGGTCGCGGAAACGCACCCCGCGTTCGACCACCCATCGATCGCCTTCACGCCGACGCCAGACGGCAGCCACATCCAGCGGATCCGTCCGCAGCACCGCACCGGTGCGGGAATCCAAAAGCGTGTGGGTGGCCTTGTCCTGATCGATCCAATAGGCGTGACGGGAATCCCAGTGCATGTTGTACTGGGCCTTGCCGCCTCCGCGGAAACGCCAGAGCGCCTTGCCTTCCTCGCCCGGCGCGAGGCTGGTCAGGGTCAGGCCCACCGGGTCCTCGGGAACCTCGTGATATCCGCCACGACCGATCAAGAGCGCCGGCTTGCCATCCTCGGTTCGGCCGGGCATCGGGGTGTTGTAATGGGTGAGCGCATCCTCCGAAACCCATTGGACCTTCCCCGTCCGGGCGTCCAACCCTTTGACATAGTTCCAGGGATCACGCTCGCGCAGGAAATCGCCGGGCTCGCGCGGTTCCACATTCAGCAGGGTTTTGCCAGTCAGGAGCGGTTCGAATTGCTTGTTGAACGGCCTGCCGGTGGTCGGAGCCCAGGCACGCCGCCAAACCACATTGCCCGCCATGTCGGCGCACAACGCATGGCCGGACGCATTGACAAACCAGACATGCTTGCCGTCGGTCACCGGAGTCGGGGACGAACTGTCGCTGAATCCGTAGGCGTACGGGCTCTCTTCCTTCGCGGGAAGGTCGACGCTCCAAAGCCGACGCCCGGTGCGCAGGTCGTGGCAATGCCCCTGAACATTGCCTCCGTCCTTGCGATCCGACGCACTCCCGAGCGGCGCCATCGTGCTCAGGAAAAGACGGTCGCCCCAGACCGCAATCCCGCTCTGCCCGGCCTCCGGCATCGGAGTCCGCCAGACTACTCCCTCGCCGCGCGCGACACTCCAACGACGCGGGGCGGAACCGCGCACCTGCCCGTTCCCGTCCGGACCAAACACAGAAGGCCAGTTTCCCATGGTGCCGATTATACGTTTCCCGACACCGCGAACACCCGATTTCCCTGTCGCGACACCCATTCGCAATCCGGTTCCGAGAGAAGCCACCCGATCCCGATGGGTAACGACCGTCCGTGGACGACACCAAGAGAAAACGAGAAAAACTTGGTTGTCTTCAGGTTTCCCTCACACAGGTCCGGAATAGTAGCACCATGAACCCATTTGCACCGCAGACCAAACCAGCCCTCGGCACCTCCACCAAGCCCGAGGCGGCGTCGAAAACCGACTCGGACTCCGATTTTTTTGTGGCCGAAAAAATCCACCGGTTGCTGATCCGCGCAGGGGAAAAGGAATGGAAGGCGATGGAACCGGCGGGCGGCGATGGCGGCCGCGGTGGCTTTGCGGGTGGACCCGGAGGTGGAGGATTCCCCGGAGGACGGGGCCAAGGCGGATTTCCCGAGGGTCCGGGCGGGGGTGGATTCCCAGGAGGACGGGGCCAAGGCGGATTTCCCGAGGGTCCGGGCGGGGGTGGATTCCCCGGAGGACGGGGCCAAGGCGGGTTTCCCGAGGGTCCGGGCGGGGGTGGATTCCCCAGAGGACGGGGCCAAGGCGAATTTCCCGGTGGCCCCGGCCCGATGCAAACCGATTTTCCCGTGGTCGAAGCCAGTGTCACCATCGACAACACACCCCTCACGGTCGGGCTGCGCTACAAGGGAAACTCGACCTTCCGCATGACCGCCGGAACCGACAAACGCCCCTACAAGATCGACTTCAACGAATTCGTCGACAAACAGAAATTCCGCGGCCACACCAAACTCAGTGCCAATCCCGATGCCGCCGATCCATCCCACCTGCGCGAAACCCTGGCGTTCGAGATCTTCCGCGCCATGAAGGTGCCCGCACCGCGCACCACGTTCGCCGAAGTCAGCCTCGCCACCACCGGACAGTCTCCGCGCAACATCGGTCTCTACACCTTGGTCGAAAATATCGACGATCCCCTGCTCGACCAATGGTTCGGCGAACACAAGGGCCTTCTGGTCAAACCCGAAGGCGCCAATGGACTCCGCCATCTCGGGGATTCGTGGGCACCCTACGAACGTGTCTACGATCCCAAGGGCAAGCCGAGTTCCGCACAGAAACGCGCCCTGATCGACCTCACCAAACTGGTCCACACCGAAGACACCGCACAATTCCAACGCCAAATTGGGACAGTGCTCGATATCGACAATTTCCTGCGCTTCCTCGCCGTGAACGTCGTGCTCTCCAACGCCGACAGCTTCCTGTCGATGGGGCACAACTTCTACCTCTACCGCAGCGAAAAGACCGGCAAGTTCCACTTCCTGCCCTGGGACCTCAACCACGCCTTCGGTGGCTTTCCCGGCGGCGCCGATCCGGTCCGCCTTTCGATACGCAAACCCCATTCGGGGTCGTCGCCGCTGATCGAACGCCTGCTCGCAATCCCGGAGCACAGGGAGCGCTATCTCGCCCATGTTCGCGCCGCCCAGGCACTGGTGCGCGCCGCATCCGGACGCATCGCTCGCCTGCGCGACCTGGTCCGCCCGGCGGTCGCCCGCGAGAGCCCAAGCGCGCTGGCAGTTTTCGATCGGCAGTTCGATCCCAAGGCAGAAATCGCCAATGGCCGCTTCGGTGGTGGCAGACCACAGCCCGGAACCCGCCCCGACAACGATCGTGCCAACGCCCCCGATCGGACGGCAAACCCCGGGACTCCCAACAATTCTGGAAATTTCCCGAACCAAGGCTTTGGACCAGGACGACGTCCCGGCGGTCCCGATGGCCCCGGAATGTCCGCTCCCCCGCTGGTCGCGTTCATCGCCAAACGCATGGAATCCGTCGACGCCCAACTGGCGGGAAAAGACAACGGTGCCGAACCGTCCGGGTTCGGACCGGGTGGCGGACGTGGAGGCTTCCCCGGCGGACCGGGCGGTCAAGGCGGGTTTCCGGGTGGGCCCGGCGGTTTCCCGGGCGGATTTCCCGGTGGGCCGGGCGGGCCCGGCGGTGGCGGTTTCCCCGACCGCTGACCGTTGGTCGCAACCCGTCAAACCAAACGACAAAGCGGCGCGCACAACGTCAGCCAAAACAAAACGCCCTGACGGGAGCCGGCTTCGGCAACTGTCGGGGCGTTTTCCATGCCTACGCAGAACAGCCCGGAAGTTCCAAAAACTCCCGCGTTTCCGCGCCCGGTTTATTTACGAGTCGGCCGGCGGATCCTGCCAAAGTCCATCCGACTGGATCAACGCCACCAGCTCGTCGACCCCGCGCGACTGGTCGACCGTCCGGATTTCCTCACGCTTCCGATACAGCGTGATCTTGCCGCCCGCCTTGCCGACATACCCGTAGTCGGCGTCCGCCACTTCGCCAGGACCGTTCACAATACAGCCCATCACCGCAATGTCGAGCCCCACCAGGTGCCCGGTCGCCGCCTTCACCTGCGCTAGCACGGTCGGCAGATCGAACTTGGTACGCCCGCACGAAGGACAGGCGATGAACTCCACCTGGGTCTTGCGCAACCCGAGCGCCTGCAAAATCTCGTAACACACCGGGAGCTCGTTCACCGGATCCTCCGACAAACTCACCCGGATCGTGTCCCCAATTCCCTCCGCCAGCAGGGTCGCAATTCCGGCGGTCGACTTCACCCGCGCATACTGGCCGTCCCCGGCCTCGGTCACCCCCAAATGCAGCGGATAGTCCATGCCCTCCGCCTCCATGCGCCGCACCATCAGGCGGTTCGCCGCCAGCATGATCGGCACGCGGGACGCCTTGAGCGAAACCACCAGGTTGCGGTAGTCGTGCTTTTCACAGATCCGCAGCACCTCGAGCGCACTCTCCACCATGCCCTCCGGAGTGTCGCCCCAGGTCACCAGCATCCGCTCCGCCAAACTGCCGTGGTTCACCCCGATACGCATCGCAATGTCGCGCTCGCGGCAGACCTGGATCACCGGCAGCAGGCTCTCCTCGAGCGCCGCACGCTGCTCTGCATGCTCGGCCTCCGTGAACTCCGAACGCCCCGTATGCTTGTGGAACACAAACAAACCCGGGTTGATGCGCACCTTGTCGACAAACTGCGCAACCACCTGCGCAATTTCCGAACCCTGGTGATGGACATCCGCCACCAACGGCACATCGACCAGTCGCGCACGCAACTTGTCCTTGATCTCGCCGAGCTTGTGCGCCTCCATCAATGTCGGAGTGGTGACCCGGACTATCTCGGCACCCTTGCGGTGCATCTCGATGATCTGACGCACACAGGCGTCCACATTGCGGGTTTCCTCGGTGATCATCGACTGCACCACCACCGGATGCCCGCCTCCGATCACCACATTGCCCACACGCACCGCGCGGGTCGCACGGCGGGGGAATGTCAGGGGCAGCGTGTCGTAGGGACCATGGCTCATGGCGGCATTGTACCTGCCGGCATACCAACGTCCGCCCACGGCGTAATCGCCGGACGCCCGAAAACAAACGTTCGGGCCCGCATCCACCCCGCCGGAACATCACGCACGCATGACCGCGGAAACCCACCAAGGCGCCGCACCGACCAACGCACCAATCAACACACGGTTTGAGGAAAATCCCATCGCCAACACCCCCTTCGCCCGCACGGGTCCATGTCGCCGGCGTCCGGACCGACACGCCCCAATGGGCCGGACAATCCGTGTCAAGGACACATCACCAATAGCGAATAGACGACTATTACCCACAAGGACAATGTTTGACGTCAACGATTCGGCAGACGGGGTCCTTGATGACCATGAGAGCCGTGAAGACACAAGCAACCTGCCGAAACAACCCATCAATTGCCCGACCATGCCCACGCCACACCCCGCAGCCGGAAACTTCCATCACGCACTGCCGCGAACACACGTCCCCGACAATCCCGATGGATCCTGCCGCCGGCCGGGGAGACCAATTCATGTGCAAAAACGGCAACGTCCCGGTTCAGGAATCAACCCGCGGAAACCGCCTTGGCCGCCGCCTCGCCCGCCACATACCCGGTCGACCAAGCCGCCTGAAGGTTGTAACCACCCACCGGCCCGGCGATGTCCAGCACCTCGCCGCACAAATGCAACCCACGCACCTTGCGCGACTCCATCGTCCGCGAATCCACCTCCGACAAATCCACCCCGCCGGCAACCACCTCGCCCCGTTCCAGTGGCACCGCACGCACGCGGCCGAGCTGCCACCCCTTCAACACCGAAACCAAACGGTTCCGGTCCTTGGCTGCCAAATACGCCCCGCGTACCTCTCCGCCGACACCGGATGCAGTCAACAACGCCGGCACCAGCCGCTCGGGAACCAAATCCTCCAGAAACCCCGACACCAAACGACGCGGAAACTGCCTGCCCCAGTCCAACAACCGCGCGGAAACCGACTCCACCGACGTATCGGGAAGCAAATCCACCTCGACCGTCGAATCGTCCGGCAACGCCTCCGCCACCTCCCGCGAAACCCCCAGCGCCGTCGGTCCACTCACTCCCTTGTGGGTGAACAACAAATCGCCACGCCAACGCATCCGCTCCTTGCCGAGCGAACCGCTCCCCGCCGCGCGACGCGCCTTGAGCACCACCCCGCGCAGCGCCACCCCGCTCCAGTCCGCAGACCATCCCGGAGATTCGTCAAGATACATCGGAGCCAACGCCGCCGTTAGTGGTCGAACCGTGTGCCCGAGCGCCGACATCCAACGCCAACCGTCCCCGGTGCACCCCGTCGCCGGATACGACGACCCACCGGTCGCCACCACAATTCGGTCCCCCTCCACCACGGAACCGTCGGACATCTCCACGCCGTTCGCGATTCCATCCTCCACACGAATCCCAACCACTCCCGCGCCCAGACGCACCCGGACACCGGAACGGCGCACCACCGCCTCGAGCGCCGCCACAACGTCCTTGGCATCCCCCGGGGGCACCGGAAAAATCCGCCCGTCCGCACGCGCCGCCAGCGCAATCCCCTCGGTCTCCAACAATTTCACGAAATCGTCATTGGTGAACCGATGGAACGGCCCCTTCAGGAAACCCGCCTCGTTGGGACGGAACGCCGCACGCACGGTCTCGATCGGTCCCGCGTGGGTGACATTGCATTTGCCGCCTCCGGAGATCAGGATCTTCGTTCCCAGACGTCCCATCTTCTCCAGCAGAACCGTCTCGGCCCCAAGCGACGCACTGCGCCAAGCCGCGATCAAGCCCGCCGCACCACCGCCCACAACCACCACACGGCTCATCGGAGTAACTCCCCATTCCCGGCCCCGGACCGGTGACCAGTCGACAGCAACACGAATCCCCCGCACCATGGACGCATCGACAGAATCCTCATCGCGGATTCAAGAAGACCCAGAAGGCGCCGCGGCGCGACGCAGGCGATCGTGGACAGCCCGCCAAGCCTCCCCGGACGGCGGCAATTCCACCAGAATCCGGGAAACCCCCGGCTGGTCCGCATTGCGGAGCGCCCCGTACAACGCTGCCGCGTAATCCTGCGCAAACCGAGGCATCGCCTGCTGGACCACCGCCGCCGGGTCGACAACCCGCGCCAGCGACGGCCCGGGCCAGACAGTCCGCCACAACAACGCATCCCCGACTCGATACTCGAAACCCAGTACATCCCGCTGCGCAACCAACACGACCCGCGCACGCGGCG
>CAZYBA010000134.1:4094-8177 GCA_964646105.1 uncultured Armatimonadia bacterium | reverse complement strand
ACATCGACCCGCGCATCGCTAAGTTCCACCGCGCAGCGGTCGCTGTCGCGGTGCTCACCTTGTGCACATTACCGAAAATGTCCGCCACAAAGATTGCCGTTTCCGTGCTGTCCATCAGCAAGTGGGCTTGGATGGGCCCCGACGCTGTGTAGGACCATACACGGTCTCCGACCATACGCGACTTGCCGTTGAGCGAGTCCACGCAGTAGACCTGGTTGTCCGGCTCCGCAACGGCGAAGTAGAGATACCCGTTCTTGTCCAGTGTCGGCGATCCAAAGACCGGACCGTTCAACCGGTTGCTCCAGAGGACCCGGGCCGATGTCCCATTGTCCTGCACTGCGTAAAGATTGCGGTCCGTCGATCCGATGTAGATCGTCCCGTCGGCTGAAATCGTCGGCGACGACTCAATCGCGCCACCCGTCCGCATTGTCCACTTCAACGTGCCGCCGGCACTGAATGCATAGAGGTTGCCGTCAAGCGACCCCACGTAGACAGTACCGTCGGCTCCGATAGCCGGAGACGAGAACCCGATTTGACCGCCCGCCGCGGTGGTTCCCCACCCGGCCACCACCGACGGTGTCGAAACCACCGCCGAGCCTCCCCGGGCGCGACCGCTGTTGGCGGTATCGGAGTGGAACTTCGGACTTCCCTTGGAAGACAATCCAACGGGAACCGTCGTGAGGTTGGTGTTGGTGGAAACTCCGGACTCGGTTTCGGTTACACCCACCACGGTGACCACCGGATCCGTGACCGCCGATCCGGTGAAAACGACCGGATTTCCATTGGTCTTGTCCAGCGACCCACCCGCACTCGAGTCGGTCGTCCAGGTCCAGGTGTCCGGTTTGGTGAGAACCATGTCCCCCGAGCCGTCCGGACCGTTGTACGCGGTCGCAGACAATTCCATCGAACGTCCGTCCCCGAGATTCGTCCCGAGTGTCGGAGACGAAATCACCACGCTTTTGATGGTCGATCCCATCGTGATGGTGATCTGCTTGGCAGGGTTGTCGGTAGACAGGGCCACGGTTTGGTTGCCGGTCGCCTGCGCCGCCTTGGTCGAGTCCACCGCCGGATCGACAGGATATGCGGTGGCGGTCACCGTGTACTCGAACTCCTGGTCTGCTTCGACGGTCGACGCCGATTCGCCCACTTCGAGGTTTTCGAATGTGACGATGGACGGTGGTGTCGAATCGGTGTAGTCCGCGGGCTTGAGCACCGTCTTGCTGGTCACCGGCGCACCGTCTCGCGCGACTTGGATGCGGATTGCATTCGACGCGATCGGAATCAATCGACTCGGTGCGGGCCACTTGACCCGGAACGACATCGAACCGACCTTCCGCCCGGCGGACGTCCCGCCGGAGAACGACGAGCCACCGCCGCATCCGGAGAGAATCGGCGCGCCCACGATGGCTCCCGTAAGGAGAGCCACCGCGACCACTTTTCGTGGAAGGAACTTGATCATGATTACTTCACTTCCCCATCGATCGAACCACCGACCACAGTTACGGTCGCCAAACCCTTGGCGGCCGGATCATAGACACTGGTCGCGACAACCCGAAGCGGCAGCTCCAACTTCCCGGCAGCATCCTTGGTGACGGTCGCCGGCGCGATGTACGCTCCGGTGACCGAGTCGATCGTCCCGTAGCGGTTGCCGGTGTTCGGTTCTCCCGCCGGACCTGTCAACGACCAAGTGACCGTGTTGGTCTTGCCTGCCGGCAAGCCGGTGACGGTCGCGTTGAAGGTCTTTCGACCGCGTACCGAAATCCGGACCGGGGTTGGCTCGACCGCCACCTGAACATTGGTCTCAACCTTTATGGACACCGAGAAGGAGCGACGCGTGTCGTAAACGCTCGTCCGCCGCGCAAATCGCTCACAGTCGCGCGCACCACATAGGTGCCGTTGACCTTCGGCGCTGTAAATCGGGCGGTGGTCGGCCCGGTCGATACGATCGCCGTGCTTGCTCCCGCAGGGCTCACCACGCTCCAGGTCACTTGCGGGTTCGTGGTCCGGACCACAGTTGCGGTCAAGTTGACCGACTCTTCCCATTCCAGATCGTCGACCGGGTTCGGCGCGATGGTGACCGCAACCGCGGATTCGACAGTGATGGCGACTGTCTGGGTCTTGGTGGAGTCGTAATTGCTCGTCGCCTCGACCGTGAACGTCCCTTCGCGTTTGGGCGCGGTGTAGACGCCATCCTTGGTTATCTTGCCGACCGCCTGTCCGCTACCGTCCGGCAATACTTTCCACGAGACACCACGTCGGGTGTCCCCTGCCGGAATCAGCGACGAAAGATTGTTGACAACGGCGCTCAGCGACACCGACTCTTCATAGGAAAGCGTCACCGGCGACGGGGTGATCGTGATCGTCGCGGGCGCATTCACGGCAATGGGAATCTTGGTGCGCTTCACCGAGTCGTAGTTGCTGATCACTTCGATTTCGATGTTGCGGACTTCGGCACCCACAACCTTGGGCGCTAGGTAGCGGACGGTCGAAGGCGTCACATTGGTGAGCGTCCCGTTTTGCGTTCCCGCACCACCGACGATCCGGAACGTGACATCCGTCTCCGGGGCGTTGACGATGGTGGCAGTCAAGTCGAGCGGATGCTCGGACCCGATCGTCGCCGACACCGGACTGACGGCCAGTTCCGTGCGCGACGTGATCGCGACCCGGGCTGGAGCGGACGTGGCATTGTCGACCCGGACCTTGACAAACGCCTCAATCGGGCGCTTCGCGCGCACCGCGGAACCATTCTCGACCACTTCCAGGTTGGCGGCTCCACTTTCAACCGTGAAAAACGCCGACGGATGGCTGACCGCCACAGTCTGGCCATCCTTGTTTCGGGCCTCGAACGCAAGTTCCTCGGTTTCGCCCACTTCCACGGATTGACCGGGGATGACCGAAACTGTCTGCACGCCCGTGTAGGTCGAGATGGTCACGGTCAGGGATTCATCAAGCAGAACCGAAGCGCTGGCCTGAGCGAAACCGACCTTGTCGCCACCCGCGTTGGCGTCCGCGAAGAAGTCGACAGTCAGGACATGGGTGCCGACCTTGGCCTTCACCGGCGAGACATACGTCTGGGAAACCCCCTGCCCCGGTTGGGACTCGGGCCGATTCTCAATCCAGACGATGTCCCCGCCGCCCTCGGCAGCACCGCGCATGGAAAAGCGTGCAGACAAGGCCGAGGAGAGACCAACGACACGGGAGCGGGCTCCCCAGTCGACACGGACCCGGAACGGCGCGTATTGGTCGCGCGTCTCACCGCCTCCGCCGCCATTCCCTCCGCCACCGGCATCACCGCCGCCACCGACCACTCCCCCACCGGTCGTGGAAACGGCGGAGCCGCCCCCACATCCGATCGGCAAGAGGGCCAGCGACCACAGCAGCGCCGCCGCGATACCCAACCAGGAGGATCGCATCCCGGTGCGAATATGCATGCCTAAACCTCTCCTTTACGGTCGTTGTCCCGTTTCGGGGAACACCGCCGCCATTCCTTCCGCCATACGCCAAACCAATGCCCGAACAACCCCCGCGCCACACAGCGCGGAGGGTTGAAAATCTTGCGGGCATGGATCCGAAGTTCCAAGGATTGGATGTCCGATGGAACCCTTCCCGTACCTACCCGTCCGCACTTGAACAGAGAATCAAGATCGAACTGGCAGGACCGGCGCGTCCAACGCCCAGTCTGGACGCGGGTATTGTCCCAACCAAAGGCATCTTTGTCAAGAACGGCGACCGCTCGGCACCGGATTTGACACAGAGTCCTCGGCATCCGCACAGGCTTGGTCCAGAGCATTGCGGACCAACTCACACGCTTGGTCGTCCGGAAGGTCGTCGGGTATCCAAACTGGGGTTCCGCAATGGACAACGACGCGCGCGAAGGGTTTTGGGATCAGGTAACGGTCCCAGGTCGGCAGGTGCCAGGCCCGGTCGGCCGCCACCCCCAACGGCAGTACCGGCACGCCGGTCTTCCGCGCGAAGTACGCCACTCCCGGCTGGGCCTGCCGCGCTGGTCCGCGCGGACCATCGGGTGTGAAACTCAGCACAGACCCTGTCCGTAGCAATTGAACTACCTCCACAGTCGCCCGG
>CAZYBA010000134.1:491-4084 GCA_964646105.1 uncultured Armatimonadia bacterium | reverse complement strand
CGACATGGGACCTGCCTGCGTAGCGATGCCCCGGTACCAGCGTCAATCCGTGCCAAATCGCCTGAATCGCCCCCGAGCCGCCCTCCAGCACCTCACGATGGGCGTCCTCCCCGACAATGCGCAGGCGCAGCGTCGCGAAAATCAGCCGCCCGATCGCGTAGATCAGTCGCCCCAGAAACCGGACCCGCATCGTCAGCGGGCGCGGTCTTTCCGGTTCAGGCATCCATCGCCTCCTCCAGACGTCGCTGGACATGTACCAATTCGGCGAACCGTCCCCCTTTGGCGATCAATTCGGCCCAGGTGCCCGTCTCGGCGATCTGCCCGCGATCCAAGACAACGATTCGATCGGCATCGGCGATGGTCGAGAGCCGGTGAGCAATGATCAGGGTGGTTCGCCCTTGCATCAGGGTCTGCAGCGCTTGGCGGACCTGTTCCTCCGTCGCCGTGTCCAAAGCACTGGTCGCCTCGTCGAGCACCAGGATCCGTGGTTCGGTAAGCAGAGCGCGCGCGATGGCGATGCGCTGCGCCTGACCGCCCGACAATGTCTCTCCGCGCTCTCCCACGAGAGTTTGATATCCACCGGGTTGCTGGAGGATGAACTCATGGGCGTTGGCGGCGCGTGCCGCGGACTCGATTTGCGCCAGCGTCGCCTCGGGCCGCCCGTACGCGATGTTCTCGGCAATGGTTCCGGAAAACAACACGGTCCGTTGGGGCACCACCGCGGTGTGCCGTCGCAGCGACGCCAACGTGACCTCCCGAATGTCATGGCCATCTATGCGAACCACTCCCTGGTCGGGGTCGTGGAAACGCAGGACCAGATCGGAGAGAGTCGACTTTCCCGAACCGGTCGCCCCGACCAGGGCCACCACTTCACCCGGCAGGATGGAAAGATCAATGCCGCGCAGGACAGGTTCCGCGGGGTCGTACCCGAACACCACCCCGGCAAACTCGATCCGCCCTTCCGGAACCGGCAGTTCGTGAGCGCCCGGCCGATCGGAGACCTTCGGCACCTCGTCCAGAATTTCGTGGAACACCCGATCCGCGGCACCCAGCATCTCCTCGAAATTGCCCCGGAGATTGCCCAGCGATCCGACCGCATTGGCGAGTTGGCTTGCCAGAAACACGAACTCCAGGAACGCTCCACTCGAGACGCCGATCTTTGCGCCGGCGTAAAGACAGACGCAGACCGCCATGGCACCGATCCAGTCCACAGCGGGGCCGAGCAATGCGGTACGCCGCACCGCCCTCAACGTCGTGTCCAAGACCCCACGGTTCTCCAACGCGAACCGCGCGGCTTCGCGTTCCTCCGCACCGAACGATTGAACCACCCGCGCGGCGGACAACGATTCCTCCATACGGGCGTTCAACTGGCCGGTACGCGACTGGAGATCAGTCGACAGTGCACGCAAGCGCCGGGTTATCCGCTGGATCGCCATCGCCATCAACGGGACCACCACCACCGCAAACAAGGTCATTCCCGGAGACAACACGACCAAACGCACCAGAATAAAGACTGCGACAACCGGTTGCGCCAACCCGTCCTTGAGCAACATGGCCGCGCCCTGCAGCCGTTGTACATCGCTGGTGAGGATTGACATCAACGCACCGGTGCGCTTGCGCTGGAAATACCCCAGAGACATTCCCTGCAGGTGGCGGTAGAGGTCGGTTCGCAAGGACGCACCGATCCGTTGGGTAGCTTGCGCCAGGAACCAGCCTTGCCCGAATCGTAGGACAAAAAGCACGGTGTACAGTGCCGCCGCGAAGCATACCTGGGTCGCGCGATCCAGATCCCAACGGGTTGCGCCGGTGGAACGGTCGAAGGTCCCCGACTCGATAAACTCACGAATCATTCGGGCAACCCCGATCGGGACCGGCCCGGTAAGCAGGGCGCACAACAGACCGCCGGTCACCAACCGCCATTCCCGCTTGAGATACCCGACCAATCGACGGACAATCCGACGATTTCCCCGGTCGTCACCCGAATTCACATTCCGAGGCGACATCATCCGTGGCCACTCCCGCCCAGGCGTACGGTGTCGAGGAGTTCGGACTTGTGAAGACGCAACCACCCGGTCAGACTGGTCAGGGCCCGGGAGATTCCAGCCGCATCGATCGAACGATCTCCCGCCCGGTTGCTGATCGCACGGACCTGGACCATTGGGCACCCGAACCGACTCGCCGCCAACGCCGCGGCGGCCCCCTCCATGGTCTCGATCTGAACTCCGAAAAGATCGCGCCGTCGCATACCTGTCCCGTCCGTCCCCGTACACGTGCTGACCGTTCCCGCAGCGACAACCGGGGTGTTCGCCGCAACGCGCTCCGGAACTTCCAGCCGGAAAATCCCACTGGTGTCGTTCCCGAAAGGCGTGTCTCCAAGTGGCAGGAAGCCGGGAGATCCTGGCAATTCCATTCCCAAGTCTACGAATCGATCGGTGTTCACCAGCACCGTGTCGCCGATCTGAAGGCTGGTATCCGGGTACGCCCCGGCAATACCGATTTGAACCAAGCAGGCAGGTGTGTTCCGGATTGCCAGAAGATCCGCCAACGTGGCGATCGCGCCGACGCCGGTCTCCCGTACAACGACATCTTCCTCGGGGTTACCCCACGCGGAGCATTCCATCGCGGTGGCACCGCAGACGACAATCACGGATTCAGGAAGCCGGTTCCACCCGGACGGGACCGAAGGAACCATTTCCGACGGTGACAGTCAGTCCAATCCCACCCACGGCTTCCTCAGGCGCAATCACCCCTTCCAGGAACACCGTCGACTTTCCGTCGTCGATAACCCCCCGAACGGTTCCATCCTCGAGAGTCGTGATCGACATACGGTACTCGCGATAAAGGTTCCATGCGCAGACCGACTCGGCCAGCACGGTTGTCTCGCTGTCGCGTGTCTGGACCAAACGAACGACCCCTTCCCTGCCCAGCACCAGCGAAAGATGTCGACGCAACCCACGGACATTGGCGAGAATTCCGATCGCATCGGCCAGGTGGGCGCGCGCGGTGGTCGAGACGGTGACATTGCGCCAGTCGGCTCCACCGGACAGTGCCAATCCGGTACCGGAGTCCTGAACGATGCGGAAGACGCTGCCGTCGGGGCGCGCCGCGGCGTCGAAGCGGTCTGCGGCATTGACCCACGCTCGGGTCCATGCCCCGCCTGTTTTCCCGCCCGCGGGAGCGTCGAACGTACAGTCGGGTGCGCCGGCCCAACCAAGCCAGTCCAGATAAACCGTACCGTTTCCACTGTGCCCGCCGACTTTGACACCGATTTCGGCAACCGGACGTCCCTCGGTGTTGGGAATTTCCCAGACCAGATTGGCGTTTTCACCCGGATCGACCGAGACGAGTGGCCCGCGGATGATCTCGAGTCGGTCGTTTTCGCCGTACACGCGGATGTACAGGCGAGTCGCGGCCGGGCGGGCGTTGGTGTCGTCGGCAACAACGCGTGCGCGCACCACTTGCCCCGGGTAGAGAGTCGGTGCGCCGGTCACTCCGTAACCGCCCATCGCCAGTGCCTCGGGTGGAAAAAATGTCGCGGTGGCGGCCCGGGCGGTCCTGCCCGATCCGGTGGTGGCCTGCTTTGAGGTGCAGCT
>CAZYBA010000134.1:0-481 GCA_964646105.1 uncultured Armatimonadia bacterium | reverse complement strand
GTCCTGCCCGGTGCGACGCCGGAGTAACGGATCGCCAGCGCACGTTCGTCCGCGGCGACTCCGGCGTTCTCCGCCAATCGTCCCAGCACCACGTTCTCGATCTCGGTGGTTCCTCCGGAGTCCTCGGATTCCTCGGGAACGAATCCTTGCAGCGACCCGGGCAGCGCGAAGTGGTAGCGCATTCCTCCGTTCGGCGCCTGGGTACGCAGTCCCCGGCTCAGGCGGGCGATATCGGCGATCTGGCACGCCAGGGTCGCCGCGTCGGTGACCGCGGTTCCCGGGTCGGCGGTCGGAAGGTAGACACGGTCCGCAACCGGCGTCCGCCAGTCCGGTCCCTGATCGATACCCTCCAAGCCGTTCTTGATGCCCATCAGGCACCCGATATTGCCGGAGTTGCAGTCGGTATCCCAGCCGCAGGTGTTGGCGATCATGAGCGTCTTCTGGAAGTCGTCGTCGCCGTGCAGGAACGCAAGAATGATCA
>CAZYBA010000133.1:0-8240 GCA_964646105.1 uncultured Armatimonadia bacterium | reverse complement strand
ACAAAGGAGACGGCGACATAATCGACACCGGCCGCCCTGCCGAAGGCAGCGTCCTCGCGATCCTTGGCCGTGAGCGCATCGATCGCCAGCGTGACCCCGGGCAGGCAAATCCCCTTGCGCGAACCGAGAGGACCACCGGTCACCACACGACACTCGAGAACGTCGTCCGCCCCCGATTCCACCACCACTTCGATCAGCCCGTCGTCCAGCAACATCCGATCCCCGGGACATGCCGAACGAAAGATCTCCGGGACCGGCAACGGCACCCAGGACGGCTCACGGACCTCGCCCAGGCAAAACACGACCGGCTCGCCCGTACGCAACACACGCCCGGCCGCGACTTCCCCAATCCGAATCTTCGGCCCGCACAAATCCTGGAGCACCGCCACAGGCCGCCCCGCCGCAGCCGCGGCAGCACGCACCGCCGCAATGCGACGCCCATGATCCGCATGCGTGCCGTGGGAAAAATTGATCCGCGCCACATCCAACCCCGACGACACCAGATCGGCCAAAACCGACGGATCGTCCACGGCAGGACCCAATGTGCAGACAATCTTGGTGCGACGCATAAAAATCCAGTGGCCGACAGGAATCAGCCCGGCAATTATTAGCACGCTTTCATCCGACAGTCAATATCAATAACGTCAGAAGCTGGACCTCTGGCAATCGTCTCCGCAGTGGCTTTGTGGTACCGTGTCCGCATGCCGACGGGTCGCCTACGGGCACGTGTCATCCTGCTCGCCGTCTTGCTTCTGCCGATCAACGCTTGGTGGATCATGCAGACCGAAGTCGTGCGCTACGCAGGGCACCCGACCACCACCTCGCTGTTCTACAACACCGTCTTCTGGCTCTGCGCCCTCATCGCCGGAAACAGCCTGACGAAGCGCGTCGCCCCGAAACTGGCCCTCGACCGCGGCGAACTCATCACCCTCTACGCAGTTCTCGGCATCGGCTCGTCCCTCGCCGGACACGATTCCATTCAGGTCCTCCTCCCCATCCTCGCCTGGCCCGTATTCCGCAAGGACGCCGCCAACCGTTGGGAAGAAACCCTGGTTCCGTTCCTACCCAAACACTTGGTGGTCTCCGACCCGGAAGCCCTCAAGAACTTCTACACCGGGCACTCAACCCTCTACGACCCAGACCACCTCAGGGCTTGGATGGCCCCCGCCCTCTCGTGGTGCGCCTTCCTCACCGTTCTCGTAGCCCTGATGCTGTTCACCAACATCCTGCTGCGCAAACGCTGGACCCAATCTGAAAAGCTGGCCTTCCCGCTGGTGATGCTCCCCCTCGAACTCACCGCGCCCGGAGCCCCGATCCTGCGCAACCCCACGCTTTGGGCCGGATTCGCCACCGCAACCGCCCTCGAGCTCTGGAATGGCACCGCCACCCTCATCCCGTCCCTGCCGCTGATCCCCTTCAAATACCAAGACTACGGAACCGTCTTCACCGAACGCCCCTGGAACGCCATCGGCTGGCTCCCCATCGGCTTCTACCCCTTCGGCATCGCCCTCGGGATGCTGCTCCCACTCGACTTCCTCTTCTCCAGCTGGTTCTTCTACCTCTTCTGGAAGGCCCAGCTGGTCACCGCCGCCTGGACCGGATGGGACCGGGAACCCAACTTCCCCTACGTGAACGCCCAATCCCTCGGTGCCTATCTGGGCATCGCCATCGGAGCTCTCTGGGCAGCCCGCAAACACCTCGCCTGGGTCGTCGCCGTGGCCGTCGGTGACGAGAAAGAAACCCGCGAACCCGACGATCCCATCTCAATGCGCACCGCCGCATGGTCGGCTCTCGTCTGCATCGTCCTGCTCGCCGTCTTCGCCCACTTCGCCGGCATCTCCCCCGCAGTCACCGCCGGAGCCCTCGCCATTTACCTCGCGATCGCAGTCGCCGTGTCCCGCATGCGCGCCGAACTCGGTCCCCCGGTCCACGACCTTCACTACGCGGGGCCCGACACCATGCTTCCGCAAATCCTCGGACCCACACGCTTCGATCGGGGCGACCTGATCGGACTTTCGTTCTGGTGGGGCTTCAACCGCGCGTACCGGGGCCTGGCCATGCCCATCCAAATCGAAGCGTTCAAGATGGCCGAACAAGCCCGCTTCTCGGCACGCAACCTCCACATCGCATTGCTGGTCGCCGGATTCCTCGCCCCACTCTGCGGATTCTGGGCACTCCTCGACCTCTGCTACGACCGCGGAGCCGCAGGCAACATCTCCCCGCCCAATGTCCTCGCCATCTTCGGCGGGGAAGCATGGAATCGATGGAACGGTTGGAACGGTGTCCCGTTGCCACCCCAAACCCCGCAAGGCATCGCGGTCGGAGCGGGATTCGCATTCACGCTCTTCCTCAACCTGCTCCGCGGACGTATCATCGGATTCCCGTTCCACCCCGTCGGCTACGCAGTAAGCTCAAGCTGGGGTATGAGCGTCCTCTGGATCCCGATGCTCATCGCATGGATCATGAAACTCGCCGTACTACGCTACGGAGGTCTCGCCCTCTACCGCAAATGGGTGCCGTTCTTCCACGGCATCATCCTCGGCGAATGCCTCACCGGCAGCCTGTGGAGCATCGTGGGCATCGTTCAGGACGTCCCCACCTACGCATTCTGGCCCTGACGGTACCCGCGCAACATTCGCCCTACGCCACCCCGGTGACTTCTTGGCTACGCAGACCGTGGTGCCGGGGGCATCGTTCAGGACGTTCCCACCTACGCATTCTGGCCCTGACGGTACCCGCGCAACTTTCGCCCTACGCCACCCCGGTGACTTCTTGGCTACGCAGACCGTGGTGCCGGGGGCAGACGCAAGCCACAGGCCCGTTCCCGCAGGTGCGATCCAGCGGCGACGATACCCATGGCGACACAAATCGGCTCCCCGATGCACAGCGGACGAACGTCCCGACCGATCCCGCATCAACGGATCAGAATCCGCACAGCCGATCCCCGAAATCACCAAGACCCGGCACAATAAACTTACGGTCGTCCAGACAATCGTCCAAGCCCACTCCGTACACGGCAACGTCCGGATGCGACTTCTCCACCCTGGCAAGCCCCTCCGGCGCAGCAACCAAGCAAAAAGCCCGTATATCGGTGGCCCCGGACCCCTTGACCTGATCGAGCGCGTCACACAACGACCCCCCGGTCGCCAGCATCGGGTCCAGAACCAACACCGTGACACCGCGCAGATGCGGCAGACGGCACAGGTAGGTCCGCGCAACCGCCGTCTCCTCGTCACGCGCCATTCCCAAATGACCCACCGACGCCCACGGAATCAACCGGAGCAATGGGTCGACCAGCGCCAGGCCTGCCCGCAATACCGGTACCAACACCACCGGACGCTCCAAACGGCTGCCAGAGGTCTCCGCCAAGGGCGTCTGCACACGGACCGGCTCAACCCCAAGGTCCACAGTCACCGCCGCCGCAAGCAAGGTCGACAACGCATCGGCCGACGCCCGAAACTCCACCACACCCGTGTCGACGTCCCGCAGACGGGTCAACAGGACATCGGCGAGGGCATGACGCAACGGATGAAAAGGCATGCGACCATTCTAACCGAGTGTCGCCACCTCACGTCGTCACCATTGCCTGCACGGTCACCCAACCACGAGGGAGGCGGACAGTTCCACTGGTTTCACGCCAGGACCGATGTCGCCAATCGCGATACCGGGTCGTCGACGGCGTGCCGGCGATTGTCACGCAGTCACACAGCCCCCGAAAACCAAACAGGTCCGCCCCGGAACTCCGGGACGGACCTGCAAAACTGGAAACTATCGAATTCAGACGCCAGGCGGCAACGGAGCATGGCCCGCGAGGATCGCCTTGAACCGGCGCGACGTAATCATGCGCGCGGCAATCTTGATCTTCTTGGTGCCACCCGTCGCGACCGGAACCGTCACGGTCTGCAAATTCACGTGGAACTTACGCGGCTTCTTTTGAGCACGCAATTCCCACATGCCGCCATGGTTGTAGCGGACGTTGCGACCCGTCTGGGCCTTCTTGCCAGTCAAAGCACATACACGGGCCATGTCACTTGGTCTCCTTGAACACAACATGCTGCCGAACCCGCGGATCGTACTTCTTCAGTTCGAGACGCGCAGGATCGTTGCGCTTGTTCTTGACGGTGGTATAGGTGTGACCGCTCTCCGATCGGAGCGTGATCACAACCCGGTTTTCACTGCTTTTCTTTGCCATCGTAAATCACCGGCTTAATTAGAATGCCAAGGAGGCACGTTATCACGAACCACACCGAGAACGCAATACCTGGGCTCACAAACCAGTGAGGAAATCGTCCGATTCCGCGTCGTAGGTCGAGAAGGGATCCTTGAGCTCCAAGCGACGCTTCGAACGGTAGACCATGTCCCAGTCGATCACATAGTCGCGACTCTTCGCCGCAATCATGCGGACAACCGCCTTGGAGCGAGCGGCCGCACGCGTGTTCCCCGGAGGAGACACCATCGCCGACGCGATCTCACGGTCGCTCACCAACCGCTCCATGCGCCCCATCTCTTCCAGAGCATGGTACAGGCCCTGCTTGCGGTTGACGTTGTGGTACTCCAGGTCGAGGCTCTGCAGAATGTCGTCCTGCCAGCCAACCCCCTCCGACTCCATGTACTCCTCGTACATCACCCGCTTAGCCACCCAATCCAAACGCGTCGAGAGCTGCATCGGATCCGACTCCAACGCGTCCAATGTCCGACCCCACTCGGTCAACACCCAATCGGTCGACGCATCCAGCCCCGACAATCTTTTCCGGGCAGCTTCCAAATACAAACGCTGCAAATCCACCGCAGGAATGGTCCCGCCCGCCTTGCGCTTCACCAGCCAGCGCCAAGTCGGATCCCGCGAAACAGAACGCAAGGCCTCCAACGGGTCCCGAATCTCAACCTCCGAACCCAGCAGACCGTCCTCGATCAAGCTCAACACACACGATGTCGTCCCGATCTTGAGCGCCGTCGCATACTCCGACATATTCCCTTCACCGAACAAAATGTGCAGACGGTGCAAGTTGGCGAAGTTGTAGTAGCTGTCCCATTTCGGATTGATGATCGCCCGGTTGAAACGAACCCGACTCGAAATAGTCTTCACAATGTGGTCCGCACGTTGCGACAGTTGGAAATCCACCGTCGGGTCGATCTCCACTCCGTAGAAATTACTAACCCACTGGTAGTCCACATCGTATTCGGAAATGGTCATCACCGAGTTCTTCAATGAACTGAAGTTGAGACGATGGCCACCGACCCGGCCCACGCCCGCGAAGATCTGGCGGGTCACCAAAAACGGAAGCAGATAATTGAAACTCGCGCGGGAAAATTCCTCGTCGTGCATTTCAACGAGATAATTCTCGTGGCACCCGAATGTGTGCCCGCCGAAATGGTCCACGGAATTGTTGTGGAACGAGACCACGTCGGACAACCCCAAGTCGTCCAGAAGCCCTTGGACTATCCACTGGCCCGCCTTGACATAACGCACCGCGTCGAACACATCCGTACACTCGGGAGTCGCGTACTCCTCGTGGTCGCCCACCGCATCGATGTACAACCGACCACCGTTGATGAGGAATCCGCCCGAACGGGCTGGCTCGAACGAATAATCCCGGGCATGCAGGTCGATCAGCCCCCACTGCTTGCGCTGGAAGCAATGGTCCTTGACCGCTTCGACAACCTGCTCGGACGTGCCGAGTTCGTCGTCCCGCACCAGACAACCAAACTCGGTCTCAATTCCGAATATGCGCCGTTCCATGGCCGCATTCTACCCTCCGGAACGACCGGGGAAATCGGGGAAACAGCCGAACGACCCAACCGGTGCCGTCTGAAAACCAACACAGCCGGTCCGTACGTCCCGAACAACAGACAATGGGGTCGATGGATTGAAGACCCGCCGGACGGCCAGACCGCGCGAGACAGGGTCTCGCAGGCAACGCACCCCACGCCGCACCCCGCCCAACATTAGGGACGGATCACGACTCGGAAGACGCGTGTCAGTGATCCGCCTTGCCATCGCCGTCGTGATCATGCCCGCCACCAGCCGCCGGCTTGTCAGTCGAACCGGAACCCTGCGAGACCTTGTTGCCAAGAAGGTTCATCGCCACCATGGCGCCGGCGAACAAAAAAACAACCAGGATCCAAATCCATGGAGAGGGGCGTTTCATGCTGCCATTTTCCGTTCCGAGGTCACTGCGGACTCCGCCCAGCGGTCCAATTCCGCCACGACTTCCGATGCCCGCGCCCCATGCTCAGGATACCAGAAGGTCGCCGTAGCGTAACCGACACCCACTCCCGCAATTTCGTCGAATCGCTGCGACAAACGGTCCGCAACCACCGACGATGTCTCGCCGGTACCGGGCAGCAACGCCAACAGGACGTCATCCGACCAACGCCCTCCGATGTCCGAGCGACGGATCGATCGGCGAAGGACACTGCCGTATTCGCCCAAGATCGCCCCGCGGGAACGCCCCGCCACGGGCAGCCCCGACAGCCGAACCGAAACAACCCCGAACAAACCGTTTTCGCGCGCCGCCCGGGAAACCCCCTCCAACAGTCGGGCATTGGTCTGCAGCCGCGTGTACAACCCAGTTTCCGGATCCACCAGACGGGCCTCACGAATTCCCCCGGAATCCAACACTTCCGACTCGCAGAGAACACGACGCAAGCGTTCGGTGCTACGACGCAATGTCACCGACACGTAATTCGCCGAAATGCCCAACTTCCGGGCAATCTCGGACTGGCTCAGGTCACGGAAAAAATGCTCGTAGACCACTTCCTGCTCACGGGGACGGAGCACCGACAATGCCTGACCGAGGACCGTACGGTCCTCGACCAGCTGCGCCAACGGAACCGTGTCGTCCGCAGTCTCCCACTCCCCTTCAAGCGAATTGGTCGATACCGGCGCCGACAGGTCGCGTACCGCCAACGCCTCGCCAACCGATTCCTCGCTGACCTCCAACGCCGCCGCGATTTCGTCGGGACGCGGAGCACGGCCGAGTTGCTGGGACAACGCCGACACCGCGGCATCGATGCGGCGCGCCAACGCAGTCAGACGCAATGGCTCGCGGATGGGACGGCTACGGTCCCGCAAGAAATGCCGAATCGACCCCACAATGAAATGCGTCGCGTACGTGCTGAACTTGACCCCACGCGCCGGATCCCAGTGCTCGAGCGCCGCCAAAAGACCCAAGTACCCCTCTTGGACCAAATCCTCCGACAAATCGCCCGAGACACGGCGGTAGCGACGGGCATTGGATTCCACCAACGGCGCCATTGCCGACGCAATCCGCTCCCGCAAATCCCGCAAGGGAAGGTCCGCCCCCGCCCGACCCGCGTCACCCCGGTCGCGCCGACGCGCATACTCCACCAACCAACGCTCCAGATCGTACTCAGATCGTTTTTCCAAACTGCCCATTCGGGGATTCCTTCCTTCCCCGTATTTTCGGCAGGGTCGAACGTTCCCTGAAGGTCCGCAGACGCGCCGGACCCAACCCGACGGGACCGGACGATATACTGTCCATCACCATCATGACTGCCGGACAACCCTCCGAAGAGACGCAACGCTACCCCTTTCGCGATATCGAAAGCCGCTGGCGCAACACCTGGGTGGAGAAACAAATCCACCGCGCCGACGACCAGGGCGCACGCCCGAAATACTATGTCCTGGTCATGTTCCCCTACCCGTCCGGTTCCGGACTCCACGTCGGGCACTGCAAGAACTATGTCCCCGGTGATGTCGTCGCACGCTACCAATCGATGCGCGGACACAATGTCCTCAACCCCATGGGCTGGGACGCGTTCGGACAACCCGCCGAACAGGACGCCATCGCACGCGGGGTCAACCCCAAGCAAGTCGTCCCCGCGCTCGCCGAAACCTACCGGCGCCAGCTCGACATCCTCGGGGTCTCCTACGACTGGTCCCGCGAAATCAACTCCACCGATCCCGCCTACTACCGCTGGAACCAGTGGTTCTTCCTCAAACTCCTTGAAAACAAACTCGCCTACCGCGATTTCGCGCCCGTCAATTGGTGCGAAAACGAATCGACAGTCCTCGCCAACGAAGAAGTGGTCAACGGTTGCTGCTGGCGCTGTGGCGGACCGGTCCGCCAAAAGCCGCTTCCGCAATGGAAACTGGCCATCACCCGCTACGCCGACCGACTGATCGCCGGACTGGATTCCATCGACTGGCCCGAAGGCGTCAAGACACAACAACGCGACTGGATCGGACGCAGCGAAGGAGCCGAAGTCGACTTCGC
>CAZYBA010000132.1:1455-8277 GCA_964646105.1 uncultured Armatimonadia bacterium | reverse complement strand
CGTGTCACTGGTTCGAGTCCGGTAGGCGGCATGGCCTCGGGTTGATACCCCGGGGCCTTTTTGTTGACAAAGCCGTCTCCCCGCCAGCGTGGTCCGCCATTCCCAGCGGCGCGCGTGCCGACGCCCCTCACGCCTTCTTCAGATATTCCCGCTAGACTGCATTCACGATGCGCGCGCGAATACTGCTGGTCGAAGACGAACCCGCGTTGGCCAAGGTTGTCTCCCGAGGCCTGGTCCTTGAAGGCTACGGAGTCGATATCGCGGTCAACGGCCACGACGGACTGCGTCTCGCCACCGAGGAAACCTACGACTTGATCGTCCTCGACTGGATGCTGCCCGGCCTTGACGGGCTGACCCTCTGCCGTCGCCTCCGCGATCGGCGCAGTACCGTGCCGATCCTGATGCTCACCGCCAAGGACGAAATCCCGGACCGCGTCGCCGGCCTAGAAACGGGAGCCGACGATTACCTCACCAAACCGTTCGACTTCACCGAACTCAAGGCACGCATCGCCGCCCTGCTCCGCCGAGGCCGGTACCAACGACGTCGCCTCCTGACTTTCGGTGAGTTGACAGTCGATACGGAGCAACGGGAAGTCGCCTACGCCGGATCCCCCTTGCTGCTGACACCGAAGGAATACGAACTGCTCGAGTTGCTGGCCACCCGCACCGGACATGTGGTGGATCGTGAACTCCTGACCACCCGTCTCTGGCCAGACTACGAAACATCGTCGAACAATCTGGAAGTCCTGGTTGCCAGCCTGCGGCGCAAACTCGAAGACGACAACCGTCCGCGTCTGCTCCACACCGTACACCGGCGTGGGTATCGTTTCGACGACCCGGGGGAACCGGACTCGTGAAGAAACCACGATCCGCCCACGGTGTGCGTCGGCGCTTGGTCCTGAGCGGCGTCGCCCTGATCGGCCTCACACTGGCGGCATTCGGGCTCGCGACCCGCTACGCCGTGGAGCGAGTGCTCGTGGCGTCCACCATCGATGCCCTGCACAACCAAGTTGACAACTGGGACCCGTTCCGCAAGCGAGACCCACGCAACCGCCCGCCCGATGCTCCTCCGGGCCCTCCCCGCCGCGAGATCCGCCAACGCCGCCTGAGGTTTCCGATCGCACCCGGCCCCCCGCGCCCCTTCCACCCGCCCCGCATTGTCGCGGTCGACAGTCCGGACGGAAGCGACCGGCGACTCGAGCCGTGGTCCGAAGCCGGAGTCGCAAACGCGCGACGCAACGGCGAGGACCTGCGCCACGGAACCATCGACAACGTCCCGTGCCTGATCCTGTCGCGGGCGGTACGTCTCCCGGATGGCCGCAACGCCGTCATCCAGGCAGCCGGAGCCCTCGACCATGTGGACAGTGCCATCGTGGGGTTGGGCAGCGCCCTGCTGATTCTGTTTCCCGTCGCGATCGGTGCGGCGGCTTGGCTGGGAAATTCCCTCACCCGACGCGTCCTGAAGCCCGTGGACCGGCTGGTCCGTGCCGCAGCCAACCTCGATGTCACCCGCCCCGACGCCCGCCTGCCTGATCAAGGCGACGATGAATTCGGACGGCTCGGGGCAGTTCTCAACGATCAGATCGAGCGGATGCGGGACGCATACGAGCGACAAAGACGCTTCGCCGCAGACGCGTCCCACGAACTGCGAACCCCGCTCGCGGTCATCAAGTCGTCGGCTCAGATCACCCGCGAACATTTGCCGTTGATGAGCCCCGAAGACATCCGGGATGCGTTGGGCTCGATCGAGTACGGTGCCGACCGCGCCCACCGTCTGGTCCAGGATCTCCTGATCCTTGCGCGGGGCGAGCGGGGGCTGCTCTCCCCAAGGACCGAGACCATCGATATCCGCAATCTCTTCGACGAATGCCTGAGGGAAGTCGAGGCAACAGCACCATCCCCCCACGCCAAGGTGCAGGTCGACGTTTCGCCGGAACATCCGACGGTCGAGTCCGACCCGGCGATGCTCGGCCGCATTGTCGCCAACGTTCTCCAAAACGCCTTGCGCCATACACCGCCGAGCGGATGGGTGCGACTGAACTCGCGGGTCCGAGAGGACGGAGGCACGGTGCTGGAGGTCTGCGACAATGGTCCCGGCATGTCCGCCGAAACATTGGAACAGATCGGGAGGCCGTTCCAACGCCCGGACGCCGCCCGTAACCGCGAGGACGGCGGCGCTGGTCTCGGGATCGCCCTTTGTCGGACCTTTGCCCTCGCCTTGGGAGCCCAATTCGAACTGAACAGCGAACCGGGCGCAGGCACGACCGCCACAATCTCGCTCCGTGCCGCACCGCGCGAAACAAACGCGTAGCGATACGGCGCACGGCTGTCCATCGGCCTGTTCCGCAGATCAATCGCCGGGTTCGGGCTCCCAACTGCCTCCGGTGAGGAACCCCCCATCCACCGCCAATGTCTGACCGGTCACAAAATCCGCAGCCGCCGAACATAAGAATACGGTAGCGCCTACCAAGTCGGATGGATAGCCGGGCCGACGGGCAGGGACCCGTTCGTGAATCCAACGTCGGCGCACCGGATCGCCAAACAAACCCTGGGCGGTCAACGGTGTCTCGATGAATCCCGGCGCCAGGCAGTTCACCTGGATGTTGTAACGTGCCCATTCGACCGCCATGGTCTGGGTCAACAATCCCACCGCGGCCTTGGTGGCACCGTACGGCGCCAACATCCCCAACCCACGGAACGTCGTGAGAGACCCGACATGCAGGATCTTGCCGCCGCCGGATTCGCGCATGGACGCACAGGCGGCTTGGGACAACCAGAAGACACTGTCGAGGTTGACCTTCATGATGGCCTGCCAGTCCTCTTCTTCGACATCCTCGATGCGCTTACGGCGGTTGGTGCCCGCGCAGTTGATCAAGATGTCGATGCCACCGAGCATTCCTGCTGCCTCGGCGACCAGACGATGGCAATCCGGCCGGGAACCGGTCAGCGGCGCAGCCAGACCGAAACTCGTACCACCCACAGCGTCGATCATCGCGCGGGTGCGCTCGATCTTTGCAGAGTCGGTGCCGTGCACCACCACCGAGGCCCCTGCTTCCGCCAACGCCAAAGCCTGTGCCTGCCCGATCCCGCTCGACGAGCCAGTGACAAGCGCCTTGCGTCCTTGCAATGAAAACATGTCCGGAATGAGTCCCACAATCCCAATCTCCTTTCCACGATTCAACCATACGCTCCGGCGCGGAATAACGATTGACGGTCTTCTCGGTCCGCTCCGTGCCAACCGGTCACATTGCGCCGGACGACAACCTGCCGAAATCGTCATGATCCGCGACGGGCACACTCTTGCGTCCGCCGGGCGGACGGGCCGAGTCTCCGGTCGCTCAGGGCAGGAACGGCAGCCGACGACGCCAGGCGTCGATTTCTGCCGGACGAATCGCCACCGTACGTATTCCCGCGTCCGAGCCGAGCTCCAGCAACGAATTGCCATCCGGATCGAAAACCGCGCTCTGCCCGCTGTACGAGTGGAACGGGTCGTCTCCTATCCGGTTCACGCCCACCACCGTCGCTTGGTTCTCAATGGCCCGCGCCCGTAACAACTGGGTCCAGTGATGAATCCGGGTGATCGGCCAACTCGCGATGACGATATGCAGAACCGGCGGGTCCGGATCCAGAGTGTCCCGGAAAAGTTCGGGAAATCGCAAGTCGAAGCAGATGTGCAACGCAATCGGCACACCGTTCCAGTGGAACACCCCCGGCTGCTCACCGGGAACCCACGGTTCGCCGCCAGGCAAGAACGGACGACGCTTGGCATAGGAGCCGATTTCTTGCCCTGTCGGGTCGATCAACACCGCAGTGTTGCGGCTCGACCCGTCGTCGCCACACCGAACCAATCCCGCCACAACCCCGATCCCATGCTCGGCGGCCAAGCCACGCAAGAAGACATCGGTAGGTCCGCCGTCATTCTCGGCCACTTTAGACGTCCCCGAGAATCCCGTGGCAAACGTCTCCGGGAGAACCAACAACGTCCCCGGCTCGAGCTTCGCTTCCCGCACCATTTCCTCGACCGTCGCATAGTTCGCGGCCGGATCCTCCCATCGCGGAGAAAACTGGAACAACGCCAGCGAAATGGTTTGCGGATTCATTGGATCTCCGACCAAGGAAGCGGACTCAGGCGGGTCGCCTCCGCGAACGACAATCCCCGTTGGACTGTCCCGGCGAGCCGCGTTCGGAACCCATTGTCCGCAAGCAAACGTGCCCAGGCCTCTTCCAGTTCCCCATGGCGATGGGCGGCGACAAGCAGTGAAACACGGCGGATGTCAGCGCGGGTGTCCACGAAAAGGCCGAGCAGCAGCGCCCCGGAGCGGCCCAGCAGGGCGTCGGGCCCATCGTCCCACCGACGCGCCCATGCCGTCGGCGAACCCTCGCGCAAATCGACAACGAACCAGGCGAACGCCCGCGGCGTTACATCTCCCTTCACGAGACGCGAACTCCCGGCAGGTCCCACCTGCAACAACGGCGACCCCGCGCCTCTGTTCGCTCTGCGGACGGAATCCGCATCCGCGACCGCACCGCTCCAGAGCAGGCACAAACGACCTTTGCCGTCGACAAATCCGCCTACCGGTTTCGCTCCAGCATCGAGCGCAAGCGACCCGGGGTTTGAAAACTGCTCCGGTGACGGCGGATCGGACCGCGCCTCGAAAAAATGTCGAATCGGTAGGTTCATGGGTAGCCTTGGGCAGACGGGAGTCGACGAACCTCGGGGTGGTCGTCAACCGCGCTCGGGACAGCGTACTGGACGGTTGCCGCAAACGGCAACGCGGTTCCGATCCGCCGCAGTGGAATGCACTCCTGAAGGGCCCTGTTTCTCATCGAACCTGGGTATTGCCCCAATTCCGTCTTCATGGAAGGATAGCGTCATGAAACTCGGCCTCGGCTTGTACCGTTCGATGCTCGACAGCGACCACTTCCGTTTTGCCAAGCAAGCGGGCGCGACGCATGTGGTCGCCCATGTGCCCGGCGAATTCAAAGGCTCCAAAAACCGAATTGTCACTGCGTCCGACACGGGCGCCCATTTCGGAGTCTGCGACCCGGACGATCCACTTTGGACGGCCGACGGCTTGTCCGCACTGCGCAAGTCGGTCGAGGCCGAGGGCCTCAAGCTCGAAGCGCTGGAGAATTTCAGCCCCGCCCATTGGGACCAGATTCTATTCGATGGTCCCGGGCGCGCCAAGCAAATCGAGCACCTCAAATGCATCCTGCGCGACATGGGCAAGGCCGGGATTCCGGTGATGGGCTTCTACTTCAGTTTGGCCGGGGTATGGGGCCGGATCGAGGGACCGTTCGCACGCGCGGGCGGCGTTTCAGTGGGATTCGAAGACCCGGAAGACACCCCCATCCCGGACGGCATGGCTTGGAACATGGTGGTGGATGGAGATGCCTTCGAAGCGGGAGGCAAACGTCCCCCGGTGCCCTACGAGGAAGTCGAACGACGATTTCTGGCATTCCTTGACGAAATGCTGCCGGTTGCCGCAGACGCAGGCGTTGTCTTGGCGGTCCACCCCGACGATCCGCCGCTGCGCACCCTGCGCGGCACGGGACGCCTGATCTGCCACCCTGACGACTACCACGCCTTGTTTTCAAAGCGTCCCCACCCCAGTCTGAAGGCCGAACTCTGTCTGGGTACGGTGGGCGAAATGCCCGGTGCCGACATTTACGACCTCACCGACCGCCTCAGCCGTGAAGACCGCATCGGCTACATCCACTTCCGCAATGTCAAGGGCAAGGTTCCGCATTACCACGAGGTTTTCGTCGATGAAGGCGAAACCGATATGATTCGAATCCTGCGCATTCTCCACAAGAACCAGTACCAAGGGGTTCTAATCCCCGACCACACCCCGGTGATGCAATGCGCGGCCGGTTGGCACGCCGGGATCGCGTTCGCCCTCGGCTACATGAAGGCCGCCATGACCCTGATTGCGCAGGAGTAATCGATGTCTGCAGTGGATTTCCAACCGCTCGACGTCCTGTCCGCCGAAACCGAGACCCTCTGGGCGGTTTTGGAGGACACCACGCGAATGCGTCGCGCCGAAATCGGTGCCGTTGCGGACAATCTGCTTTCCTGGACGCCCGACGAAGGAATGCACTCCATCGGGGCTGTGATGATGCACATCATCGAGACCGAAGCACAGTGGATCCACGAAGTCCTCGGTGGGCGGAAACGTTCCTCCGAGGAGAGGGCGTTCCAGCAGGCCGACGCTACGGACCAATGGGGTGGAAAATGGGCGCCGGCTCCGCCGCTGTCCTGGAGCGAACTGCTCGCTTACCACGACACCATCCGCCTGCAAAGCCGTACGGTTGTGGAGGCGTTGGGCGAGCCGGATGCGACATCCCCGCTCGGCGATCGATTGGTCACCCTGCGCTGGGTGCTGAAGCATGTGGCAACCCACGAAGCCTACCACTACGGGCAAATCGAGTTGCTGTTGCAACTGGGACGTCGAAGCTCGGCGTATTGAGCCACATCCTCCCTTTGGATTTCGCGGGCGGACGCCATCCGAAAACCGGTGGTATGGTCGGCCGGAAGCGGTCTATTGGGTCTTGCGGCACGAACGTCCGAATGCGGATTGTGAACCATTCGCCACGACCCGCATGGCGTCGTCGAGCGCCCCGCCCCGGCGTGGGGAGCGCCCCGGGAACTCGTATTGCGCGCGCAGCGCCGGAAAAGTGACGATCATCCGAACGTTCGCATGGAACGGCCCATCGGCAGCGTCAACAGACTGCGCCCCCGACGGGACTGGACCGAAGGGAGATGCCTAATGTTCGGGTCGGCGGGCAATCACCGCGGACCAGTCGCCCTCGGTCGGACTT
>CAZYBA010000132.1:0-1445 GCA_964646105.1 uncultured Armatimonadia bacterium | reverse complement strand
ACCACCATGCCTGTGGCGTTGAGGCTCGTGGTCCGCACCGCCAGCCCCCTCTCGACATCCGCCGTGCGTGCGTGGATGATCCCGCTGGTGATCAGGATCCCACCGGGCTTCAACGACGCCACCAATGCGTCGGCCATGGCGAGGATCACATCGGGCAGTATGTTCGCCACCACGATGTCGCGTGGCCCGGCAGGGGGTACCTCGTCCACTTCCGCCGTCACGATCGCCCCAACCCGGTTTCGTTCGATGTTCTCACGAGAAATTCGGACCGCTAACGGATCGTTGTCGGTGGCATCGACCCGATCGGCCCCGAGCAGGGCCGCACCGACAGCCAGAATGCCGGAGCCGGTCCCCACATCCGAAACGACATCTCCCGGTCGGACAAAAGTTTCAAGTGCCGTCAGGCAAAGCCGGGTTGTCGCGTGCAGACCGGTACCGAACGCCATGCCGGGGTCTATTTCCACCACCAGATCGTCGGCTTCGGGCTCAAGCGGTTCCCACGACGGTTTGACGACAAAGCGTTTCCCGATGCGTTGCGGCTTGAAGTACTGCTTCCACGCGTGCGCCCAGTCTTCCTCGGCCACGCGCCTCCGCAGGGTGATGGGGCGACCCGCAGCCTGACGCAATCGAAGCAGCGATCCTTCCAATCGGTCGTCAATGGGCAGGTATCCGACGACGCCCCGGTCTTCGACCGCATATCCTTGGCATCCCGCGACATCGGTGAGCAGCCATCCGACCCAATCCGGGTCGTCGCCACCGGCTTCGATCACTATTTCGGCCCAATGGACCGCGGCCGGGTCGGAGGAGGTCAATGCTCGCCCTTGTTGCGTCGGAACCGACCGAACAGCCCGCGTGGTTCGTCCGGGAGACGTCCGGACCCGGGCTCTTCCCCGCGGAGTTCGGCGAAGTAGCGGAGTGCGGCCTTTTCCTCACCGGTCAGTTTGGCGGGTACGATGATCTTGGCGATGGCATGAAGGTTGCCGCGCCGCAACGGATTGCGGACATCGGGCATGCCGTGCCCCTTGAGCAGGAATCGATTTCCGGCTTGGGTGGCTTCCGGGACCTTGATCGAGACATCGGCACCCTCGAGAGTGGGAACCGGCACATCGTCACCCAGTGCGGCCTGCGCGAACGTCAGCGGAAGGGCCACGAACAGGTCGAGTCCTTCGCGTTCGAAGCGTTCATGATCGGCAACCTGGAAAGTGACGTAGAGATCGCCGGGAGGACCACCGTTCGTACCAGCCTGTCCTTGCCCTGGCAACGGCAGTTGCATACCGTCGTCGACACCGGGGGGAACCGGAATCTGGATCTCGCGATGCCTTTGAACCCGCCCACGCCCGGCGCAATCCGCGCACGGGTCCTTGATGGCTTTTCCGCGACCTCCGCATTTTGCGCAGGGGACCACGTTCTGGACGGTCATGAAGCCGAGCGACTGGGTTTGGCGA
>CAZYBA010000131.1:0-8306 GCA_964646105.1 uncultured Armatimonadia bacterium | reverse complement strand
ACACCCTCTTCCAAGTGCTGGAACAAATGGTTCGCGACCGCTGGCCAGTGGCCATGGTGGGACGCATTCTCCTGTTCAACATTCCCGTCGCCCTGCAGATGGCACTCCCGGTGGCCTGCGCCCTCGCGCCGGGCCTCGCGTGGGGACGATTGGTCCGGGACAACGAAATCACCGCGATGCGCGCCGCCGGGATCCCCCTCGGCAGACTCGCCGCACCCGCCTTGGCGATGGGTGTCGTCGCGACGATCGCGTCCACGCTGCTCGCCACCCAAACCGTCCCCTGGGCCTGGAAACAACAAAACAACATCGAAGGCTGGCTCGCCAACCTCCCGGTCACCTCGCTCGACACGTCGCTGACCTTCACCTCCGACCAGACCACGGTCACCTGGTGGTCGATGCGGCGCACCGGCGCACGCGAGTTCACCATGCACGATGTGACGGTGTTCGACCGCGGCGGACGCCCCCCCGGGCGGCTGCGTGTGGTCCAGGCCGAGCAAGGTCGCTACCGCGCCGGGATGTGGACCCTGTCGAAGGTGGTGGTTCACGAATTTGCGCCGGACGGCACGGCGGTCTGGGACGCACAGGCGAAAACCATGGAGATGCCGCTTGCGGCCGATTTTGGACGCGGGTTCATGACCATGGCCGGCGAGCAGTTGCAGAACCTGTCCCTGGACGAACTGGGGTTGCTCGCGCAGTCCACCACCGACAAGGTGCGACGTCGGGAGATCGAGACCGCCCGCTGGTTCAAGTTCGCGTTGCCGGTCCTGTGTATTCCGATTGCCCTGCTGGCGGTGCCGATGGCCCATCGGTTCGGGCGCAGCGGCGGCTTCGCGGCGGTGCTCGGGGCGCTGGTTTTGGCGCTCCTCGGGCAGGTGGCCATGGTGGCCCTGCAATCGGCGTCGATTTCCGGAAGCCTCCCGCCCGCGGTCGCGACGTTTCTGCCGTCGGTCGTCTTCGGCGCGGTGGGGTTGGTATGGCTGAGGCGCTCCGAATGAATGTCGGAAAGACATCGATGTTGCGACTCACCCTGCGCGGGTGTGTCCCGCCGGCGGAACGCAGAAGCGGCGGATTTTCCGGTCAGTCCGGCGCGACGTTGCCAATTCCACCGGCGGAACGCAGTGGCGTAACGACTGCAAGTCAGCCCTCGACGAGGTTAACAATGTCGAAAACAGACCGCACCCGCGCGACGCTCCAAACCCGGCCCGGCGCGACGTCACCATTCACTGGCACCGCGGCCCGACACACTGCCGGAGGCCGCGCGTGAACCGTCGGGACCGCTACGTCCTGCGCGAATTCCTCGGGCCGTTCCTGTGCGGCCTGCTGCTCGCCACCTTGCTGATCGAGGTGCTTCAGGTCCAACGTCAACTCTCGATCGCCGGCGCATCCCGGCCGCCGATCGGGGACATTCTCTCCGGGGCGTTGTGGACGCTTCCCCAGGTGGCCACCATGGCGTTGCCGGTCGCGGTCGCCCTCGGGGTGTCCCTCGCGGTGAACCGGTTGGCACGCGACCATGAAGCAACCGTCCTGCGCTGCACCGGCATTGGTTTGGCGCGCTTGTTCCTGCCGCTGACGGTCGCCGGGCTGGTGCTGGCCGGGGTGAATGTGGTCGCGACCGAGACTTGGGTGCCCCTGCTCGCGCGGCGCGGCCCGACCGCGAATTCCTGGGGCAACGGGTTTGTGGCCGGGGCCGGCGTGCTTCCCGACACGCGGACCCGGGTGCTGGTGGCGTACGCCGGGGTGCAAGCGGATCCGGGCCAGGCGCCGCGCCTGAGCGGGGTCGCTGTCGTGTTGCCCAAGCAGATCGTCACCGCGACGTCGGCGACGCTCGAGCCGGGGGTCCTTTCGGCATCCGATGCCAAGGTGCACGACTACGACACCGAGGGCACAACCGTCCGCGAGGACCGTGTTCCCGCTTGGGAAACCAAGGCCAACCTCGATTTGGTGCGCCCGACCGGTTTTACGGTGGGTTCGGGGACCGAGGAATCGTTTGCGGAGTGGACCCGCCGGGCCAAGGCCGCGTCGTCGCAGGGCGACCGGGCCCGTTTCCTGGCCGCCGAGACCGCGCGCTGGTTCAAGATCGCACTGCCCACCCTCTGCGCGGCGTTCGCACTCTGCGCCGCACCGTTGGCGTTGCGCTTCTCCCGGGCCGGGGGCTTCGGCGGCGTGCTGTTGTCGGTGGTGACCGTCTTTGTGGCGTGGAACACGCACTTGTTCTTTCAGGCCGTGTCGCTGGGCGGGTGGATCCCGCCGGTGGTTTGCGCGTTCACCACCCATGCCCTGTTGACGGTGGTCGGTCTGGTGCTGCTTTGGCGTCTGGAGCGCTGAGGCGCCGGCTGCACGGTGGCGGCTGACCTTACCGAACGTTGCCGCGCAGCTCACAACGCCGTCAGCCAGCAGTTGCCGGAGAGTGCGACTTACGTCAACTCCAGGATACCGACACCCTCCATTTCAGTACGATTACGGGTTGGACACGAAAGCACTGGCGGGTCGTTCCCGAGCCGGCAAACCATCCGCCGTTTGGCAGGGTTTTTCCCGCAGGGTATAATTCTGCATCGACGGCGACCCAACCGGGGCGCCGTTTTTTTGACGCCCACCCCGGTTGTTTCCGGGGTCGAGGAACCCGCAACATGCTTTCCGTCGACAAGATTTCCAAGAGTTTCGGCCCGCAGAATGTTCTAAAAGACATTTCCATGCAGCTCGGCGACCGCGAGCGCATCGGGGTGGTCGGTGTGAACGGTGCCGGCAAGTCCACATTGGTCAAGATCATGGCTGGAATCGAGGAACCGGACAAGGGTCAGATCCTGCGCCACGGCTCGTCGGTCGGCTACCTGTCCCAGGAGTCGCAGTGCCGTCTCGGAGTCACCATCGCCGAGGAAATGCGCTCGGCGTTCCCCAATGTCGACGATATCGAGGCGCGCCTGCTCAAGGCGGCGCAGGGAGTCGCCGACGATTCGGCGGGCAAGGCGGCCATCGCGGCCCTCGACGCCGCAACCGCCGACCTCGCGCTCACCGACGCCCACACGATCGACGCGCGCATCGGCCGGGTTTTGGCCGGGCTCGGGTTCGAACTCGACGCGGTCGACAGGCTCACCGACACGTATTCGGGAGGCTGGCAGATGCGCATCGCCATGGCCAAGCTCCTGCTCCAGGAACCCGACTACCTGTTCCTCGACGAACCGACCAACCACCTCGACCTGACCGCCAAGTACTGGCTCATGTACGACTACATCCCGAACTACCCCGGGTCGGTCATCTCCATCTCCCACGATGTCGAGTTCCTGAACCAGACCTGCGAGAAGATCCTTGAAGTCGAGGATTTGAACGCCAAGCTCTACACCGGCAACTACGACGACTACGACCGGTTGAAGGAAGAGGCGTACCAACGCGACCTGAAGGCCTACGACGCCCAGCAGCGGGAAATCGCCGACTGGAAGGAATTCATCCAGCGCTGGAAGGGCAACAAGTCGAAGTCGGGGATGGTGGAGAGCCGGGTCAAGCAGTTGGAGAAGATCGAGCTACTGCCCAAGCCCAAGCCGCGCCCGCGCACCATCTACCTCGAATTCCCGGAGCCGCCGCGCGAGGCCCCGGAGCCGGTGATGGTCACCGATGTGGTCAAGAAATACGGGGACAAGACAGTCCTGAACGGTGTGACCCTGCACATGGTGCGCGGTGACAAGATCGCGCTCACCGGCCCGAACGGTGCGGGTAAATCGACCCTTCTGCGTCTCGTCGCCGGGGTCGAAGCTCCCACGTCCGGCAAGGTCCAGGTGAACGCCAAGACGGAGATCGGCTACTTCGCGCAGCATCAGGCCGAGGCGCTCGCCAACGAGCGGACGGTCATGGCGGAGACCATGGACGGCATCGATCCGAAGCTCGAGGAACTGGCGCGCGGCCTGCTGGCGCGGTTGCAGTTCCGCGGCGACGATGCACCGTTCAAGAAAATCGGCGTGCTTTCCGGGGGCGAACGCGCCCGGGTGGCGCTTGCGAAGTTCCTCTTGCGTCCGGCCAATTTCTACCTCTTGGACGAACCGACAAACCACCTCGACCCGCTTTCGCGCGAGGTGTTGATGGAAGCGCTCGGCAAGTTCCAAGGCTCCATCCTGATGTCTTCCCACGACCAAGCGTTGATCGACAAGGTTGCGACCGGTGTCTACGAGATTGTGGACGGCAAGTTCGAAATGATCCTCGACCCGCAAATCGCGCGCATCAAGGACGTCGACGTCTGAGGTGTGGTGCGCCCCGTCGTGTGGGGGCATCCGTTCCCATTCAGGAGGGCGCAAGCCCTCCTGTTTTTGTTGTGACGCCCGCATGGGTTCTTCGACGCGCTCAAAACTAAAAATGGCGCGCAGCGCGACAACAGCCTGTCCGCAGGACGATCGGCCGAAGGCCATCAAGACGGGGAATTCATTCCCCGGAATCAAGCCGGACAATTCATCGCCGGGGATCAAACAACGGCGCGCAGCGCAACAACGACACGTCCGGAGGACGATCGGCCGAAGGCCATCAAGACGGGGAATTCATTCCCCGGAATCAAGCCGGACAATTCATCGCCCGCTCAACCCTCGGTCGATGCGCTATCGATGCCGGCCAAACTCCGGTCAGCGCCCGGCCGTTGCAAGGCGACAGACACAGGGGAGTCACCCCGGAGCAAACCTCGATTCCGCCGGTTCGGGGATGCAAATACCGACGACCGCCTCCCATCCTGTATCCACAATCGGTAACAACAATCGCGATACAGCCGATCCTGTCACGCGTCTCAGCACATACGATCCGTCACCCTCTCTGTGCGGCTTGTCCAGCCGCTTCGCACCAAAGCCACACCGCGGTCCCACCGCTTTCCCAACCCTCCCCCGGCAACCCTTACCCGGAGACTCCCCATGCCCGAACCCCCACTCGTCCTGGACTATTCCGACATCACCCTCGCGGATCTGCCGCAGGTGGGTGGCAAGAACGCATCCTGCGGAGAGTTGTTCCATCACCTGAAACCACTTGGAATCGGCGTTGTCGACGGGTTCGCGACTACCGCGGCCGCGTGGAACCGGTTGTTGGAAGTCGACAACCTACGCGGACGATTGCGCAGCCTGCTCGAGGGCCTTGACCCCGAAGACACCGACGACTTGGCCAAACGAGGCGCTGCGGCGCGCGCGCTCGTGCTTCAGACACCGATGCCGGTCGAGGTCCGGGACGCCATCCTGGACGGGCAACGCCGCTTGAACGATCGGTTGGGACGTTCGCCTGCGCTGGCAGTCCGCTCGTCCGCCACCGCCGAAGACCTCCCCGATGCGTCCTTCGCAGGCCAGCACGAAAGTTACCTGAACGTTCCCGAAGATCAACTCATCCCCACCGTCCAGCAGTGCATGGCGTCCCTCTTCACCGACCGCGCGTTGGTCTACCGCCACACCCGCGGTTTCGACCACGACCAAGTCGCGTTATCCGTCGGGGTGCAGCCCATGATCCGCTCCGACATCGGCGTTTCCGGAGTGGTTTTCACCCTGGAAACGGAATCCGGATTCGATGGCGTCGTGGAAATCACCGCCGCTTGGGGACTCGGGGAAGCGGTCGTTCAGGGCACGACCACACCCGACGAATGGACGGTCTCCAAGGTGGCGTTGGAGCGCGGAAAACTCCCTATCGTCGGGCGGGTCTTGGGCGCCAAGTCGGTTCGACTGGTGTTTGGCGAGAGCGGTGGAACGCTCGAGGAGAAAACCCCGGAGGCGGACCAACGGGTTTTCTGCCTGGACGATGCCCAGGTGGCCACCATCGGCGCGTGGTCTGTCGCGGTCGAGAAACACTATTCCAAACTGGCCGGAATGGTCCGGCCAATGGACATTGAATTCGCGGTGGACGGCGAAACGGGGGAAATTTCCGTGATTCAAGCCCGTCCGGAAACCGTGCACGGTCGTTCGCGCGGTGCGACCGGGATCCAAACATGGGCGCTCGACCAACCCTCCGGGCGAACATTGACGACCGGGCAGGCCGTGGGGCGAAAGATCGCGTCGGGGCGGGTGCGGGTGGTCACCGATCCTTCGGCACTGGGCAGTGTTCAACCCCGCGAGATCCTGGTGGCCCCGATCACCGACCCGGACTGGGAGCCGGTGATGAAACGGGTCGCCGCGATTGTCACCGACCACGGCGGACGGACCGCACACGCGGCGATTGTCTCCCGCGAACTGGGGCTGCCCTGCATTGTCGGCACCGGCGATGCAACAACGGTCTTGACGGACGGACAGGAAGTGACTGTCGTGTGCGCGGAGGGTCCGGTGGGGCGAGTCAGCGACGGCGCGACACCGTTCTCGGTGCAGATCGTCGACCTGGGCGCGATTTCCACCCGCACCAAGGTCCAGTTGACAGTCGCCAGCCCCGATCAGGCGTTCTTCCACGCCCAGTTGCCGGCCGACGGCGTGGGGCTGGCACGGATGGAGTTCTTGATCGCCAGCAAGATCGGCATGCACCCGGCGTCCGTAGCCGCCTGGCCCGACGGCGCCACGGAGTCGTTGCGGGCCGCGGTCGCGGAACACGTTCCGGACGACATGGCGCCGCAGGAATGGCTGGTGCAGACCTTGGCCGAGGGGATCGCCCGCATCGGTGCCGCGTTCCATCCCCGGTTTGTCCTGGTCCGCTTCTCCGATTTCAAAAGCAATGAATACGCGCGGTTGCCGGGTGGCGAAGAGCGCGAGCCCCA
Source organism: uncultured Armatimonadia bacterium (assembly GCA_964646105.1). GTDB lineage: Bacteria > Armatimonadota > Armatimonadia > Armatimonadales > Armatimonadaceae > CAIRTT01. The sequence goes on along the minus strand of CAZYBA010000131.1, from coordinate 1,624 downwards.
CGAGGAAAACCCGATGCTCGGGTTCCGGGGAGCGTCCCGGTACACGGATCCGCGTTACGCCGACGGATTCGCGTTGGAATGCGCCGCCCTGCGCCGTGTTCGGGAAACCATGGGCTTCACGAATGTCCATGTCATGATCCCGTTTTGTCGGACCGTGGCCGAATTGCGGGGGGTCTTGGACGCGATGGCGGGTCAGGGTCTCGAACGCGGCCGCGATGGTTTGCAGGTGTGGGCCATGTGCGAGGTTCCGTCGAATGTGCTGCTGGCCGAGCAGTTTCTCGAACTGGTGGACGGATTTTCCATCGGTTCGAACGACTTGACGCAGTTGGTGCTCGGTGTTGACCGCGATTCGGAGCTGGTGGCGCACCTTTACGACGAACAGGATGCGGCGGTGGCGGCGATGATCACCCGGGTGGTGGGCGCGGCGCGGGCGGTCGGCAAGCCGATCGGGTTCTGCGGCCAGGCGCCGTCGGACCTGCCGGGCTTTGCCGAGTGGTTGGTCGGGCTCGGTATTTCGTCCGTGTCGCTCAACCCGGATTCCTTTGCATCCACCCTCCCGCGCATCGCCACGGCCGAGGGGACTTCGGGATTGGGGTGACGCTCCGGCAGAATCCGAACGGCGCCACAATGCAAGAGTGGTGACAACGGAAGGGCAGGGTGCCTGACGGCCCGGTTGTCAGGAACACCGCCTCCTCAACGTTGTGCCCGGACCAAGACTGCCCGCGTGAAATCGGCGAAGTCGTTCAAGTGGTTTTGGACAATATCCACCACGATCTGGAGGAACAGAGTCTGGTAATTGTGGACCGCGATGTTGCGGAAACCGGTCATCTGGCGCATCCGTGTCGCAAGATCGTTCGGAATCCATCCTGAGTTCGCCAGAAGTGCAAATGACTCTCCGGATGTTGCCGAAAGACCCAACCGTTCGGACCGTACAACATGCTGGGCCATGTCGATGGCGGATTCGCACGCCCGCTGCAGGTTGAGAATCGCCGCATCCTGATGGGTGAAATCGGTGTCGAACGCATCCCCCGCTGCCGCGACTTCTTCCCGGACCCGGGCGACACACCGGTCGATAGACGCAGCCTTCGCGATCAGGACATCAATGTCAATCACGGAAGGAACCTGTCTTCAGGATCTCCGCCCTCTGTTCTCGGGTCTTGATATCCCAGTCGAATTTCTCGCGGAGAGCCGCCAGTTCATAGTCCTCGGAACGCCAGTCGAGTGCCCAGAGACGGATTCCCTCGGTGACAATCTTGTATTTCAAAAGGGTCGAGACATTGCGCAGGTCCACCAAGTCGACCTCGGCCCCGAGGAACACAGTGAGGTCGGCGGCGATACGGAACAGGTCCAGAGGCTCGAGGGGACGTTCCCCCAGGACCGAGATGTCGACATCGCTCGCGGACGTCCAATCGCCGGTGGCACGACTTCCGAACAGATGGACCGAGCGCAGTCCCGGTATCTGTTCCCGTAGGAATTCCACCGCGGCATCGCTTTCGCGCTTTGCTATCTGCATGCTCGTGTCCCTCCGTTGGGTTCTGGAATCGTCGCACTCCCCATTCGGGCGGCCGTAAAAACAACTAAATATGGGCCCGGAGGGATTCGAACCCCCAACCAAGGGATTATG
>CAZYBA010000130.1:604-8315 GCA_964646105.1 uncultured Armatimonadia bacterium | reverse complement strand
TGCCAATTCAACACGGACCAGGCTCGGACGGTGCGAAACCGGGAAGATGCCCGTGTCCCTGTTGTTGGTTGGGAGAAGGCGATCCAGCGCGATACCGGGCGGGAACGTACCCAGGTTGCATGAACTTTGTTGAAAACGCTGGCGAAATCGAGAATTGGCCTGTACCCACGGGTGGGTTGGGCGGGGGGTGGGTGGGTGTCTCGCGCGCGAACGCGTCGGGACCCTCTGGTCAAGACTGGTGACATCGAGGCGGGTGGGCTCCACCCGCGCGAACGCGAGTCATGTCGGCGACTGCATCTGCCTGTGCACCGTAGCGGATCCAGTCTCGATCACTCTGCCCCAGGACAACGCATCTGCCCTCACCCCATGGTCCCGTCGCAGACGGGCGGCCGAGGAACGAGGCCACGGTTCGGGACCTGCCGTGCCCGGAACCAAACGCCGCGCGGAGCGCAACAACGCCCAGTCCGGAGGACGATCGGCCGAATGCCACGAAGACGGGTAATTCATTGCCCGGCACAGAGGCGGCGGATACATCCCCCCCACCAACGAAGCCAAGACGCGCGAAGCGTGACACCGCACGGGGTTCGCAATTCTCCGGGGGCAGCAGGAAGTCCCGTCCCGGATGTTGGGTCTTTCAGCGACGCATTCGCCAACGGTCACCGCCGCCGCCCCGGTAGCTCCGGACCAATTCTATTCGTGTCGAGAGAAGCCTGGTCAGCCTGTGCAGACAGTTGTTCGACCCCCCAACCCGTTTCACCGCCCCCGCCACAAGAGATCCGGCCCGATGTCGCTCAGCCGGGGACGCCCGGACAATGTCATCGCATGGACCAGCTCCGCCCGCAACAGGTCGAACACCCGGTGCACACCATCCTCACCCCCGAGCGCCAGACCCCAAAGATACGGACGGCCCACCAACACCGCGCGCGCGCCCAGCGCCAACGCCCGCAGAACATCGGTCCCGCGCCGTATCCCACCGTCCACCAAGATCTCGGCCCGGCCCCCAGCCGCATCCACGACATCGGGCAACGCGTCCGCGGTGGCGATGGTGCCGTCGAGCTGACGTCCCCCATGGTTGGAAACCACAATCGCGTCCACCCCGCGCGCCACCGCCTCCCGCGCGTCGTCACCCGACACAATTCCCTTGACCACGATCGGCAATGAACTGACGCCGCGGATGGTCTCGACAACATCCCAGGTGAGCGTCGGGTCGGTCTGCGCCGTGGCGTAGCGCGCGAGTTCGGTGTCCTGCTCCGGGGACGCATACCAGTCGATTTGGTACGGATCCATATTGGCGAAACGGACACCGTCGGGAATGCGGAAGCTGTTGCGCTGGTCCCGCTCACGTCGGCCCAGCAACGGCGTGTCGACGGTCAGGCACAACGCTGTGTAACCCGCCGCCTCCGCACGGCGGATCAGGTCGTGGGCGATCGACGTGTCCCGGTAATGGTAGAGCTGGAACCATTTCGGAGACTCGGTTTCGGCGGCGATTTCCTCGAGCGTGAACGTCGATGTCGTGCTCAGCACCGGGACAATCCCCAGTTTCGCGCACGCCCGAACCACCGCCAGTTCACCGTCCGGATGGGCCAGTTTGTGGAACGCGCAAGGGGCGGCCATCACCGGGAACGACAACGGGGTCCCGAGTACTGTCGTCCGGGTGTCGATCTGGGAAACATCGACCAGGACACGCGGCAGGAGGTTGAGCCGTTTCCACGCGGCGCGGTTGTCGGCGAGCGTGCGTTCGTCCTCGGCGCCGCCGGCATAGTAGTCGAACACCATCGGAGACAGGATCTCCTTGGCGCGCGCCTCGGTTTCGTCAAGATTGATGGGGTCGGGCATGGTCGGATGGGGAAAATGGGGGCTGGAGACGTCGGAGTTGTCGAGGGAAACGGGAACGTTCTGCGATGGGCGCTGCGAAACGCAGTCCCAATGGGCGTGACGCCTCACCAGTGGGCCGGGATTGTCGCCATTTGGTCTTGTCGCGACCGGGCGTTGTCCGGCTTTTTTGCCCAAGAATGCCCCCAATGTACTGTATGAACCGGCCTCGGGGGACTTTCGAACGGCAACAACCCCGGCCCCGTGTCCTACAATAAGCCACCGACATGGCGTCCGTCCCGATCGAGAAACTCACCCCGATGCTCCGGCAATATGTCGAGCTCAAGGACGAACGTCCCGACGTCATCCTGCTGATGCGGGTGGGCGACTTTTTCGAGGCGTACGGCGACGACGCGGTGACCATCGCCCGCGAACTGGAAATCACCCTCACCGGGCGCGACATCCAGGGCTTGCCGGAACGTTTTCCCATGGCCGGGGTGCCGTTCCACGCCCTCGAGCGCTATGCCGCACGCCTGATCCAGAAAGGGTTCAAAGTCGCGGTCTGCGACCAGGTGGAGGATCCCAAGCAGGCCAAGGGACTGGTCAAACGCCAGATCACCCGCATCCTGACTCCGGGAACCGTGGTCGAGGACGCGCTCCTGGAAGCACGCTCGAACAATTTCCTGGTGGCGGCCATCCTGTCCCGCCCAGTCTGCGGCATCGGGGTGGTCGATGTCTCGACCGGGGAATTCCTGGTCACCGAACTGCCCGAGGATCCCAGCCCGGAACGCATCGCCGCGGAGGTTGCCCGCCTGCAACCCGCCGAGTGCCTGATTCCGGAGGGCCTCGACGATGTCGCGGAGGCGGTCGCCACAGCTTCCCCGGCGACGGTCACCCGCATCGGCAGTCGCCATCTTCCCCGCCATGCCCGCGAGGATTTGCTCTCGCATTTCGGCACCACCACCCTGCGGGGGTACGGCTGTGACGATTACACGGCGGGCCTCGACGCCGCGGCGGCGCTGCTGAGCTACCTGCGCGAAACCCACCAAGGCGCGGTCGGGCACATCCGCAGCCTCGGGGTCTGGTCCACCGGCGACACCATGGCCCTCGACGCCCCGGCGCGCCGCAATCTCGAGCTCACCGCCGGGCTCTGGGACCAAGCACGCGGCAAATCGCTGCTCGCCGTCCTCGACACCACCCGCACCCCGATGGGGGGACGCCTGCTGCGACGGTGGCTGGATGCGCCGCTCTTGTCGGTGGAAGAAATCAACCGCCGCCTCGACACCGTGGAAGCGTTGGTGGCCCAATCATTGCCCCGCGCCGACCTGCGCGACACCCTCGCGGGCATCGGGGACATCGAACGACTGGTTGCACGCTGCTCCACCGGGACCGCTCTCCCACGCGATATCGCCGCGCTGCGCGCCAGCCTGGCCCTGATCCCCGAACTGCGCACACGGACAGTCGCCTTGGGCCACACCAGCCTCGACACACTGGCCGACGCCATCGACCCGCTCGAGGCCCTGCACGACGAATTGGCGGCCGCGGTGGTGGACGAGCCGCCGGCGACGCTCCGGGACGGCGGGGTGGTGCGGGACGGTTTCGACTACGAACTCGACGAATTACGGGTGATCCGCAGCGGCGGCAAGGCGTGGATCGCCCAGCTTGAAGCCGACGAGCGCGAGCGCACCGGCATCAAGAACCTCAAGATCGGTTACAACTCGGTGTTCGGCTACTTTGTGGAGGTCGGCCGGGCGCAGGTCGGTTCGGTGCCCGAACACTACATCCGCAAGCAAACCACCGCCCAAGGCGAGCGCTACATCACCCCGGAGCTCAAGGAAACCGAGGCCAAGGTGCTCGGGGCGGAAGAGAAGATCCTGGCGCGCGAAACCGCGATCTTCACCCGGTTGCGTGAGAACATCGCCCATGTCTGGGGCGGCAGATTGCTCGATGTCGCGCGGGCCATCGCCACCCTCGACGCGTTTGCGTCCTTGGCCGAGTCCGCCCAGTCCAACCGCTATGTCCGCCCGGTGGTCGACAACGGTCCGGTGATCGCGATCCGCAACGGACGGCATCCCGTGGTCGAAAAACTCACCGGAGGCGCCGCCCATTTCATTCCCAACGACACGACACTCGACCCGGACAAGCAGGTGCACATCATCACCGGACCCAACTCGGCGGGCAAGTCGACCGTCCTGAGGCAGGTGGCACTCATTGTGTTGATGGCCCAGGTCGGGAGTTTCGTCCCGGCGGACGCGGCCCAGGTGGGGGTGGTCGACCGCATTTTCACGCGGGTGGGTGCGCACGACGATTTGGCGGCGGGGCAATCCACGTTCATGGTCGAGATGACCGAGACCGCCGAGATTCTCAACAACGCGACCGAGCGCAGCCTGGTGATCCTCGACGAAATCGGGCGGGGTACCAGCACCTGGGACGGAGTCTCGATCGCGTGGTCGGTGGCCGAATACCTGGCGGGCAAGGGGGTCAAGACCCTGTTTGCGACCCATTACCATGTCTTGAACGAACTCGAAAAACAGCTGCCGAACGTCTGCAACTTCCGGATTGCGGTCAAGGAAACCCAGGACCGCATCCTCTGGCTGCGCAAGGTGCTCCCCGGCGGAACCGACAAGTCGTACGGCATCCAGGTGGCGCGCATGGCCGGGGTGCCGTCCGAGGTGATCGAACGCGCGCGGGCGGTGCTGGCCCAGCTCGAAAAGGACGGTCGATCCCGCAAGGAGACCGTCGGCGCTCCCGCTCCCGAGCAGCGGACCGCGCCGCTCCAGATGACTTTGTTCACGGCCGAGGAACACCCGGTTGTCGAGGAATTGAAAGCCCTCGACCTTTCGGTGCTGAGCCCCATCGAAGCCCTCAACCGTTTGTACGCGCTGCAAGTGAAGGCCAGCGGCGGCTGAGCGGGGGCGAGTCTCTGACGGCGGCTTCTTCGGGAAGTGGCGCAGAGGCGGACCGGGGCTGATCCGAGCGCCCGGCCCTGTGGTTGAAGGAGCCATGCCGGCTGGACAATGCGGCGGCGGATCGGGGCGCGTCGACCCTTGTTTCCGAACGATTGGGGACATTTGGTCGGTGCCCGCGGCGTCGTCGCGAAAACCCGGCAATCGACAACCGGCGCGGCCGGGAGGGGCGGGGGGTGTCGTTGACGAATCGCCGTTTGCAACGGGTACAACGTCCTCGCAGGCGAAGACGCCTCCCCGGGGTGGACCCGACCCGAACACCGTCACCGAAACCAACCCATTTTTCCTGTTCCCAACTGGACCGAATCCATGAACGAGTACCTTTTTGACGACAACGCGATGCGGGATTTCCTCATCCACGGGTGTTGCATCCGCCCGCTGGAAGGCCTCTCCGATGCGTTCCACGACTCCATCTACAACCGGATCGGCGAGGTGTTCGCCCAGGACGGCAACCCGGGCAACAACCTGCTGCCCCATGTTCCCGAACTCCAGCAAGTCTTCGACAACCCGGTGGTGCGCGGGACCCTGACCAGCCTCCTCGGACCGTCGTACATCATGCATTGCCACCGTCATCCCCATGTGACCGGTCCGCACGGCAAGGGCATGGGCTGGCACAAGGATTCCTACTGGGGCTACTACCGCATCCGCGACCACCATCCGCGCTGGATCATGGCGATGTACTACCCGCAGGAAGTGCCGGTCGACTTCGGCCCGACCGGGGCGGTTCCCGGCAGCCATTACTACGAGACCATGGTTCCTCCCACCAAGGGCATGGCCGACGAATTGGTCGACTCCGCCGGAGAAGGCATTCCCGCCGTGCTCGGCAAGGGCAATGTCCTGTTCATCCACTTCGACCTTTGGCACAAGGCGTACCCGAACTTCCTCGACAAGACCCGCTACATGTTCAAGTTCCAGTTCACGCGCATGGACGAACCCGTGGCGCCCACCTGGAACCGAACCTCCGTGGACATCCCGCTCGGGCCGCTCGACGACCACCCGCGTGCGCCGGTGTGGAAGCAAATGTGGCGCTGGCTCTCCGGCGACTCCCGCTGGACGACGTCCGGGGATCCGTCCCGCCTGCGCGAAGCCCTCCATGACGACTGCGAGATAACCCGGCTCAGCGCCGCGTATGTGCTGGGCGGCCTCGGCAAGCCCGGTGTCGACATCCTGCTCGATGCCCTCCACGGCGACAACGACACCATCCGCCGCGATGCCGGCTACGGGCTGGCGGTGGCCGGGGACGATTCCGTGGGGGCGTTGGTGGACGCGCTGGATTCGGAAAACGAAAACACACGGGCCCATGCGGTGTACGCGCTGGGCGACCGCGGCGCCCGGGTGGCGTCCGTGGTCGACCGCTTGGCCTCGCTCGCCAGCGACCCGTCCCCGTTTGTGCGCCGGACCCTCGCCGACGCTCTGGGCTATGTGCATTCGCACCCGCAACCCAGTGTCGCCGCCCTGCGCACGCTGCTGGCCGACACGGACGATCAAGTGCGTTTCAACAGCGCGTATGCGTTGGCGAAGTTCGGCGGGGATGCGGCCCCGGCGGTGCCGCAGCTGGTGGACGCGTTGTCGGACCCGAACCGCTATGTCCGCGGGCATGCGTCGACGGCGCTGGAGCAGATCGGAACCCCCGACGCGCTTCAGGGTTTGCTCCACCATCTGCAAGCGGTCCGTTACTGTCCGTTGACCACCCGCGACAGCACGTTCTGAACCGCGGCTCGGCCGGACCCCGGCTCGGCGAAGAAATTCTCGACATCCGTTTCGGGCCCCCGGCAAGTTTCGCAATCGCCGGGGGCTTGCTGTTTTTCACTGTTTTGGAAATCAACGGAAATGGGGGAGACGTTAACGGTGCCGGTAAAGAAGCCGATCGGGGCTTTGTCAACGTCAACCCATTCTCGGGGAACGTGGGCGAACGTTTGTCGATTTTGCTAACGTCAACGGGTTAGGTTCGGTCGGTAACGGGCGGTGGGTGCGGCGTGCTCACCGGGGGCGACGTGCGCCATTTTCTGTTCCAGAAAAACGACCGGCTCGCCGGATCCGCGCTGTTTCCGCCATTCGAGCGACGATGGTTCGGGTGGGATCGGCGTACCGTGGTCCATGTTGAAAACCCCTCCCGGATGGCCGGCCGCGCGGGCGGTTCGCACTCCTGTCGCGTGGCGCGAATGGTTTCCGGAGATCGGCAGAGCCCCCGCCGCCCGGCCAACCCCGCCGCCCGATCCGGTTCGTGCCGCACGGAGCGGCCCCCGCGGGGGAGAACCCCCCGAAACCCTGACCCCGCCCGACGCGATCGTGCCCGATGTCCCGTTCGTCGGATTCGCGGATGCGGCCCGGATCAACTACCCCGACAAGGAAGTCGTGAATCCGTCGCTGGTGGCGGCTGCCGCGATGCTGGCCGGCACCGGCGACAATGGCTACCGCCCGGGCGCGCTGCCCCCGCCGATCCCGCGCAGGAAGATGGCGATCACACTCGACGACATCAAGCAGGCGGTGGCGTTCGGATCGCCCGTTTTTGTCCTGCTGCCCCCCGCACCCGGCTGCCACTTCGTCCTGCCGTCCCTGGCGATTCTGCTCTCGGGCGTACGTCCCAGCCTCCTGCGCTCCCTCGACGAGCGCGATTGCAGCAGCGGCATGCTCGGGCGCATGGCCGATGCGGTGGGCTTTGATGCGATCCGGCGGACATTCGGTCTCGAAAATGTCTCGGAGATTGTGCACGATGTCACCACCGCGTCCGCGGCCGTGGTGGTCGGCTACAGCGATCCCAAGAAGGTGTTTCTGGTCCACGACCCGAGTAACGGACCGGCGGAGGAGGTCGGGTACGCGACCTTCGAGGCGGGTTGGTGGATGTGCGGCAAGTCGTTTGGCGTGCGCACGAACGCACTCGGGAACGGCAACGGCAACGGCAAACAACGTCCGATGCCTGCGTGGCCGGGGTA
>CAZYBA010000130.1:0-594 GCA_964646105.1 uncultured Armatimonadia bacterium | reverse complement strand
ACGCGCCCACCTCCGCCGCCGCCAGCGCCTTGACGGCGGACGAAAAGGCGGCGCGTGCGTACCGGGACGCCTATGCGGCGGCGGCGACCGGCGACCGGGATACCGCGTGGGAACGGGTTCGGGATGCGTTCGGTCAGGCGCGGCTCAGCCCGGGCTACCGGCATTTGCTGCATGTGGAGGCGTCGTCGATCCTGCGTCGTCAGGACCGTGTCGGCGAGGCGATCACCGACGTCGACAAGGCGATCGCGCTGCACCGCGACAATCCGGTGGCGTGGGCGTTGGCGACCCGCCTGCGGGAAGAGCGTGGCGCCCCCGGCGACAAATCGCTGGCCGATGCGGCGCGTACCGAGATGGTGCGCTGCTGGAACGACCACGAGGGACTGCGGGTGCTGGGCAAGTTCCTGCCCACCGAGTTCTGGATTCCGTTGCTCTCCACCGACCGCGGCTGGGCCGGCGAACGCGGCTGACTTTCGATCCGGTCAAGACGGTTTCGTCTGCTTGCTTACGACAGGAGAAGTCGTGCACTATGTTGCGCCGGACTGGGAAGCCATTCCCGCCATGCTCGACGGTCTCCGGGGACTCGAACGCCTGACC
>CAZYBA010000129.1:6941-8326 GCA_964646105.1 uncultured Armatimonadia bacterium | reverse complement strand
GAATGGCGGATCGGGTGGTGCGCATGCAGAGCGGCCAGGTGGTTTCCGACAGGGTGAACCCGACCCATATTCCGCCCGAGGAACTGGTCTGGTGAGACCTGAATCCGGACAACGGTCGCTGGCGCCCGGAGTGTGGTGCCGATGAACTTCGGGCTTGGGCGAACTTCGGCGCGCGCTTTGGAACGGCATCGGTGAACGTTCCCTCGATTGTGTTGCTGGCCAGAACCGCACGTCGCGATGTCGGGGCTGCTTGGGCGCAGTGGCTCGCGATCGGGTTTGTGATCGCGCTCGGGGTAGCGTTCCACGGGGCCGCGTGGCAGTCGTATCGGAATCTGGATCGTTCCTATTCGGAGTCGTATCGGCGGCTGGACTTCGAGGATTGGTCGGTATCGGTTTCAGATGCGCCGCGGCGGTTGCTCGAGCGGGTCCGGCGGCTGCCCGGGGTTGCGGCAGTGGAGGGACGCCTCGAGGAGGACACGGTGTTGCGGCTTCCGGGGCGGCCAGTCGGGAAATTGGTGGGGCGTTGTCTGGGCATCCCGGTCGGTCGTCGTCCGTTGGTGAACAACCTGCAGTTGCTGGAGGGACGTTGGCCGGTGCGCGGAGTCGCTCGGGAGGCGTTGCTCGAGGCATCGTTCGCGAAGTGGCACGATTTGCACCCCGGCGACCGGGTGGAGATCGAGCGGGGTGGGGTGCGGGTGGCGTTGCGGGTGGCCGGGGTGGTGGTCAGTCCGGAATACGTCTATGTGGTGAAAAGCCGGCAGGACATCCTGCCGTTCCCGGATACGTTCGGTGTGCTGTGGATTCCGGACGGGGTGCTGGGTCCGTTGGTGGGTCGTCCGGGACGTCTGGATGGGGTGCATGTCCGGATGGCGCGCGGGGCGTCGTCGGAGTCGGCTGTCCGCGCGATCGAGCGCATCTTGCACGGGCGGCATCACGATGCACCGGTCTTGCGTGAGGACCAACCCAGTTACCAGCTTCTACGTCAGGATGTGGATGGCTTCCGCGGGTATTCGGTTTTGTTTCCGATGCTGTTTCTTTCGGTGGCGGGGTTGACGTTAGGAACTTTGTTGACACGTCAGGTGGCTGCGGGTCGGGCGCGGATCGGGTTGTTGCGGGCGCTTGGGTTTGCTCCACAGGCGGTGATGGGGCAGGTGCTGGCTGGGGCGATCCTGGTGGGGGCGTTGGCGTCGGTGGGTGGAGTAATGGTCGGAGCCTGGCTCGGGCGTGTGTTCACCGGTTTTTACCTGAGTCATGTTTCGGTGGCGGCGCGGGTGGATTCGGTGGAGTCGGCGACGGTGTTCTACGGCATGGCGTACGGGCTGGGGTTGACGTTGGTGTCGGCGTGGTTGCCTGCGCGTCAGGCATCGCGCATCCCTCCCGCCGAT
>CAZYBA010000129.1:0-6931 GCA_964646105.1 uncultured Armatimonadia bacterium | reverse complement strand
ATGCGTTGCGTCCTCCAACTCCTCCCGCCGGACGTGGTTGGCGTCCCGACCGCTGGATCCCGGGTATGCCGTTGCTTTGGCGGTTTGCCGTCCGTAATCTGGTGCGTTCGCCACGCCGGTCGTTGTCGACGTTGGCCGGGGTGGTTGCATCGATGGTCCTTCTCGTGGTGGCGCAGGGGCTTTCCGACACGGTCGATTCGTTGATGCGGACGTTGGTCCGGTCGGTGTTCCGCGAGGATTTGCGGGTGGATTTCGTGCCGTGGACATCGTCCGCCACTGCGGTTCGGGTGGCGTCGCGTTCTGGGGTGCGTTCGGCAGAGGGGGAGTTGGCGTTGCCGGCGGAGTTTCGTTACCGGAATCGAACGTACGAGGCGATGGCCGTCGGAGTGGGGCCGGGTGCTCGGTTGCGGGAGTTGCGAGACAAGTCAGGGCGGGAGTTGGTGCCGCGGGGGGATTCCGTGGTTTTCGGACCGACGCTGCGCCTACGGCTGGGTCTGGAGGTGGGGGACCGGGTGGAGGTTCGGCTTCCTCCGAGTCCGGGAATTCCCGAACCGTCTCGGTCGACGGTGCGTGTTGCGGGGTTCAGTGACGAGCCGGTGGGGACGGTGGCGACATTCTCGGCGGCAACCTTGCGCCGCACGGTGGGTCGTCCGCTCGGCGTGCCCCCGGGCGCCATCAACGTCGTGCGGGTGGTGTCGGATCCGGAACGTCGCGTTTCGCTGCGTCGGGACTTGTTGCGTCTCGACCGTGCGGTGTCGGTCATGTCGTCTGCGGATTTAGTGGACAAATTGGACCAGATGATGGCGTTGATGCGGCGGTTCACGGGTGCGATGCTGTTGTTCGGGATGGGGTTGTCGTTCGCCGTGGTGTTCAACACAGTGACCATCAACAGTCTGGAGCGCGAGAGCGAGGGGGCGGCTTTGCGCATGTTGGGTGTGGGGCGCTGGGCACTTTCGGGACTGGTGCTGTTCGAGAATGTGGCATTGACGGGATTCGGGGTATTGGTCGGGGTCCCGGTGGGCAGGCGTGCGGCAGAGAAGTTGATCTTGGCGGCCCAGTCGGAAGAGCAGATGGACATGTTTGCGATGGTTCCGTTCGTCCGTGCGGAAACCCCTTGGATTTGCGGGGCGTTGGTATTGGTCACGACGATTGTCTCTGTGGTCCCGGCGGCGGTGCGGCTGGCTCGGCTCGACCTGGCATCGTCGGCAAAGGATGTGGCGCGGTGATGTTCTGGGGGGGGCGATCTCGGTTGCGCGAGGTCAACGTTCTTGTTGACGGATGTGTCGCCGCGTTGCGCGATTTGCTTTGTTTGAGTGCCGTGAACGACACGGCTGACGGCCTCCGGCGAGGGCGGTCGTGTCACGGGGGTGCGGGTTGCCGGGGTTTGTTGAGGGAATCGAATTCGAAGGCAGATTAACCCTCGTTCGCGGCAGCCCGCCCCGGCGGTTGGGTTGACATTGCCCGATTTTGTCGTAAAAAAAAGCCCGCCCACCCCCCGCCACCCACCCGGGGATACAGGCGTTCCGACAATTTCGCAAGCGAATTGCACAAAGATCATCCAACTTGGGTAGCGCCTGTTCGCTCCACCCCTGCGACCGACAACCACCGCGTCGACGCATCCATTGCCTGCCGATTTCGCCGCCGTTTCGAGCAATCACCGACATTGAGCCGGAGCTCTCGTCGGGCCCGTCGATACCCTTTATCGGCCCCATTCCCGAATGCGTTTCCACAATCTCGACACGCTCGTGCCACCGTCTCTTCTCCGCTCGCCGACCCGGGCAAATCGACCGCGCACCCGCATTCCCTCTTAGGAAACCCTACCTTCCGGTACTGAAAAGGGGAAAGTTGCCGAAGCGTGATACTCTGTGACGTGCTTTCGGCGGGAGAGGCTCTCCTCCCGCGGTATTCCCTGATACTGGTAGTCCCTTCGTCCTTCGCGGCAGGTTGTCGTGTTTCGAACGTTCCTCCTCTATCCGTGCGTGCTGCACCCAAATCCAAACGGGGGCCATCGGGAGACCGATATGCGGATTTATGTGGGGGGAATCTCCTACCATACCAACGACCAAGGCCTGCGCGCGCTGTTCGCCCAGGCAGGCACCGTGTCTGACGCCACCATTGTCGAAGACCGGTTCACCGGACAGAGCAAGGGCTTCGGCTTTGTCGAAATGCCGGATGATGCCGAAGCGAAGACCGCGATCGGTCGGTTCAACGGCTATGTTCTCGACGGCCGCGCGCTGACTGTCAACGAAGCGCGTCCCCGCGAAGAGCGTGGCGGCGGCGGCGGTGGACGACCCCAGCGCCGCTGGTAGTTGTCTTGCGGCCGTAAGGTCTGGCGGGTCGGGATTTTCCCGGCCCGCCTTTGTTTTTTCAGTTGGTTTTCCGCTCGGTGGGGCAATCTCCGACCAGGGCCGGTGCGACCCCGCCCGCCTTTTGGCAATATCCACAGATCCGGGATCCCGCCCAAGCAGTCTCGCCCCCGCCTCCTCCAAGGCTACGGTCGAGCACCCGTCCATCGACCCCGGTTGCCCGACAGCGGCACGGGTCTGCTCCGCGAACAAAGCGCCCGGTGCAGGAACCGGCAGCCCCGGTGGGCAAGATCTCCCCCGAGGTGATCCGAATGCGCAGGACCGGTTGGGGATTGGCAATTGCGTTGGCACTGGGCTCTGTCGGCGTGGCGGGGGTGGTGGCGCCCCGGCTGACGTCGAAAACACCCGTCGGGGAATGGCCCGGAATGGGCGTCGACTCCGCGGTCTTGCCCACGAACCAGACCGTTACGCCGGTCGGGACCGTGGTCCGCTTCGATGTCAATCGACCCAAGGACACCGTGTGGTCTCCCGACGGCACATTGCTCGCGGTGCTTGCGCAACGGGGACTGACTCTACTCGATCCCGCCGGAAAGAGCGTCGCCACCCTCCCCACCCCGGTCGGACCGCTTGGAGTCGCGTGGTCGCCCACCGGCAACGCCCTCTATGTTTCCGGCAAGGATGGAAAACTGCTCAAGGTGGTCAAGGACGGAACCACGTGGCGCAAGGGCACCGAACTGGTCCTCGACACCGTCGGCCCGGATGGCGAACCGGATGTCGCCGCGGGGACCGCCGGGCGCGGACGTCAACGCAATGACCCGCAGGTGGCCGGACTGGCCGTTTCGCCGGACGGCCTGCGTCTGTACGCAGCGCTGGGAATTCGCAACGCGGTCGCAGTGGTCGATCTTGTGGCGGGCAAGGTGGTGCGCAGCATCGATGTCGACATTGCCCCGTACCATCTGGCGCTCTCTCCCGATGGGAAACGATTGGCGGTGGCATGCCGCGGTGGGCAAGCGGCCCGCGCCGATCAGCAATCCGCGTTGTCGGCCGGTTCTGCGGTGCGCGTCGACCCGCGCACCGATGCCGCCCTTGGCGGCAGCGTGGTCTTGTTCGAAACGGCGGACCCGGGCGCACCGAAACGCGCAACCGGTATCCGCCAACCGTCCGGCATGGTGTTCAGCGCCGACAACCATACGCTTTGGGTTGCGGGCAGCGACGACGACACTGTCGCGGAGGTTTCCGCGGCCACCGGCCTGGTGCGCCGGCGCATTTCCCTGCGCCCCGGATCCGATCCCGGCTACGGTCAGATTCCAACGTCCGTCGCACTGTCCCCCGAAGGCAACCGCTTGTGGGTGGCCTGCGGTGGTGCGAATGCCGTGGCCTGCGTGGATATCGCAAGCGCAAAGATTGTCGGGCGGATTCCCACGGGCTGGTTCCCGATCGCACTCGCATCGGCCGGCGGCAGACTGGCGGTCGCATCCACCAAAGGCACCGGCAGTCGGGTCCCCCGCGCCGATGGAGCGTTCGGGGTCCACAGTACGCGCGGCATGGTGCAGCTCCTCGGTGCGGACGATCTTTCGGACACCAAGTTTGCGGCGGGAGAGCGGGTGGTTGCCGCCAACAACCTGTGGGGGCGCGGGGAGCTTCCCGCGCGTCGGGGACGCAAGCCGGTTCCGATTCCCGAGCGGGTCGGGGAACCGTCGGTGTTCCGCCATGTGGTGTTCATCATCAAGGAAAACCAGACCTACGACTCCATCCTCGGCGACCTCCAGCCCGGGAACGGCGATCCGAAGCTTTGTTTGTTCCCGGAGAATGTTTCCCCGAACCACCACGCGTTGGCACGGCAGTTTGTAACCCTCGACAATACGTTCACCAGTGGCACCAACAGCGCGGACGGGCACCAGTGGACGGTGAGCGGCGTGGCGAACGGCTATTTGGAACAGAATTACGACGCCCATGCGCGTTCGTATCCCTACGATGGCGGGGATCCGCTTTCCGGATCGCCGGAGGGCTACCTCTGGTCATCGGCGGTCGCCGCGGGCAAGTCGGTGCGTGTTTACGGCGAAATGGTGAACAAGCCGCGCATTGTCCACAAGGCCACCGGAAAGGCAGGCGGGACCTGGGGCGAACTGATGGCAGACTGGAAAAAGGGGATGCCGTCGTACGAAATCACGTCCGGTACCGACAACGCCGCCCTGCGTCCGCTGCTGCATCCGAACTACATCGGCTTCCCGTCGACTGTCCCGGACCAATGGCGCGCGGATGTCTATTTGAAGGATCTTGAACGCTTCGAACGGGACGGCGGCATGCCGGCGCTCTCCATCCTGCTGCTCCCGAACGACCACACCATGGGCACCCGGGCCGGCGGTCCGACACCGCGGGCTGCGGTGGCCGACAACGATCTGGCACTGGGACGGATTGTCGAAGGGATCTCCAAGTCGAAGTTCTGGAAAGAAACCTTGATCCTGGTGATCGAGGACGACTCGCAGCTCGGGATCGACCATGTGGACGGTCACCGGACTGCGGCGTTTTGCATCTCGCCCTACACCAAGCGGGGGGCGGTTGTTTCCGAACGTTACAACCATACGTCGTTGCTGCGGACCATCGGTCTGGTGCTGGGAATGCCGGCGATGAATCGATTCGACCGCACGGCCGATGCGATGCGGGCGTGCTTCACGGATCGGATCGACGACAGACCGTTCACGACCCTGCCCAACCGGGTTCCCATCGACGAAGCGAATCCTCCGGCACGTGCGTCGACCGGGGAGTCGCGACGACTGGCCGAAGCCTGTGCGTTACTGGACTGGTCCGACGTTGACCGTGCCGATGCCGGAGTGGTGGCGAGGGCGGTTTGGGGAGCCATGCGCCGCGGGGTGCCGTTCCCGCTCGCATCGTTCAACCCGCCCGATGACGACGACTAGGCGATGGGGGACGGACTGGGGCGGGGCATCGCACCGCGGGTGTTGCCCCGATGCCCGATGGAAATTCGGCGCGAACGTTGGTGCGGGTAACGTATTCGGAATCGGAACCGCATTGGCAACGACCCGGACCGGGGCGTCGACGTCGGACCTTGCGGCCGGGGGGATTTACGGAGTGAATGCCCGGTCGGGGTAAATCGGGTGTCCGGTAATTTTACCGGTGTCCGTGGTGGTGTTCCGGAACCGACCCACTGCCGATCGGCAGGGTTCGGGCTGATATAATTCGCTCACGTGGACGCAGGCGAGAGCAATCCGTGGGCCCGAAAGCCGAATCCCGGCGGCACTCCTCCGCGACGGCCGATGGCGCCCCCGCCGCCCGCTCCGTCGCGGCGGCCGACACCCCCGCCGCGTTACCCGAAACCACGCCGGCGAACCCCGTTCGCGGTCCGTTTCCTGCTCTTCTCCATCGTGATCGCGTTGGGCGCAGGAGCCCTCTACGCCGGACGAATTCTCGGAAACATCGCACGACCCACCGGCAGCCTGACCGACTTCCTGTCGAGCATTCGTAATCCGCGCAGCCGGTTCCCGGGCAAGGACCGCATTGTCGTGTTGCTGGTGGGCAAGGACTACAACCGCAACAGCAAGGGCATGCCGATCACGCGGGAATACTCGGTCGACCCGACCACCGGAAAATCGGTCGCACGCAACATTTCCCGCGCGGACTCCATCCTGATGCTGTCCTTGGACCTGGCCAATGTCAAAGTGTCGGGACTGTCCATTCCCCGCGACACCCGGGTCACCGCTCCGGACGGTCGCACCGGCAAGATCAATGCGACCTACGCCCGGGGCGGGGCGCGTCTGTTGCGAGGAACCTTGGCCGAACTCACCGGAGTCGAGCCTGATTTCTACATTGCCGTCAAGCCCGATGCGGTCCGTGAGATGGTCGACCTGCTGGGCGGCGTCCAGGTTGAAACCCTCGATGTCATGAAGTACGACGATTCCTGGGGGAATCTGCACATCGACCTGCCCAAGGGAAAGCAGACGATCAACGGCGAGCAGGCGGTCGGGTTCGCGCGGTTCCGGGAAGTCAATCGCGGTTCGAAGCATTCGGCGGAAGAGGGCGATTCCCGGCGCATGGCACGCCAGCAGCAGCTGATCCGCGCCATGGTCGCCGAGGCCAAGCATCCTCGCAACCTGATGAAGGCCGACAAATTGATCGCTGCCACCTTGCGCCAGCTCGAAACCGATCTCAAACCCGATCAGTTCTACGCCATCGCGGCATTGTTCCGCGGCGTCACTCCCGAGAGCATCGCCAGTGGCACACTCCAAGGGGAAGGTACCCTGCGCGGGGCCTATTACTTTGTCCCAGACCCCGACAAAACCAAGGCGTTGGTCGATTGGTTGCTTCTGGGCAACGACGCGGCGGCGAATCGGGTCACCAACGTGGCGGTCTACAACGCATCGGGGGTTCCGCGCGCCGCCCGGCGGATTTCCGAGCGGCTTGTCAACGAAGCCGGTTTCGATGCTGTGGTGCGCCCCGAAGCGTACGAGCGGGATGCCAAGGGCAAGGCCGTCGAGTCGAAAACGACCCGGATTGTCTACACCAAAGCCAGTTTCCAAAGCCGCGCCGCCGCCATTGCCACCCTGCTCGGTGGCGGGCAACTGGTCAAGGAAACCGCCCCTGACACACAAGGAGTCCTCGTGACTTCG
>CAZYBA010000128.1:7943-8358 GCA_964646105.1 uncultured Armatimonadia bacterium | reverse complement strand
GCGGCAGCACGATCTATTCTTCGGCGCCGGTTCTGGCGACTTCCGGTGGACGCGAATTGGTGTTGTTCGGAACGATCGAAGGGAAGTTCCATGCGGTCGACTCGGCGACGGGCGAACTGGCCTGGGCCGATTCCGTCGATTTGGAAGGGCAGATCTACGGAACCGCGGCAGTCTCCCCGGACGGAGAGACGGTGTACATCGGAACGTATGACAACATTTCCGGCCTCGAGCGAAGCCGTGTTGTCGCGTTGAAGACCGTCGATGGCACCATGCGCTGGGCCGACACAGCTGCGGCGATGAACCCCGGTTTCTCTCTTGGATTTGTGTCGTCGCCGGCACTGTCCTCGGATGGGACCATGCTCTACATCGGGTGCGACGACGGCAAGATCTACGGTGTTTCGACCGCGGATGGAGC
>CAZYBA010000128.1:0-7933 GCA_964646105.1 uncultured Armatimonadia bacterium | reverse complement strand
ATTCGGGTGACACGGGCGAGTACTTCGAGTCCACTCCTGCGGTGGGTGCCGATGGGACCATCTACATCGGCGGCGCCTCGGGAAGGGTCTACGCGATCAAATGAGGAGCTTCATGGGAATGACAATGCAACGGGTGTCCACCGTGTGCGCCCTTTCGCTGGTATTGACCGGGAATGCTCTTGCCCAAGGGTCACGAGCGCAAACCGATGCCTATCTGAAGGCACTGGACCACAAATCCAAGATGCGTGCGGCGGATCACCTGATGCGGAAGAAGGGATCTGGCCAGTTCACGACCCGAGGTCAGAACATCACGTACTCGCAGAACAAGTGGCAGCCCCTCGGACCGACGGACATGGCGCCGCGTTCCCAGTGGTCGCAAGGACCGTCGACCTCGCGGGTCGCAGGGCGGGTTAACGCAGTGGCCTATGACAACCGACGTGAAGGCGTTGTCTATGCCGCTACAGCCCACGGTGGGGTTTGGAAATCGGAAGATTTCGGAACGCTTTGGACTCCTTTGTCCGACTTCAATTTTCCCACCCTTCATACGTCGGCGATCGCCCTCGATCCGGTCAACACCCGCATCGTCTATGTCGGACTCGGCGATGTCCATCGTTTCGGCGACTACAACGGCAACCCGACCTCGGTGATCGAATACACCAACGCGTCGGCGACGGGCATCATGAAGTCGTTCAACGGTGGTGTGAACTGGGTGAACGTCGGGCGCAACGAGATGGCGGGAACCGCTGTCAGTGCGATTGTCGTGGATCCGGTGAATCCAAAGATCGTGATTGCCACGACCGGGCGCGGAGTCGGGGCTCCCGGAAGGATCTGGCGTTCCGAAGACGGTGGGACTTCTTGGACCAACGTTACTCCCGCTGGAGTCAACGGCGACTGGTCGGGGATCCACTGCTTCAATGCCTACAACAATCCGCGTACCCTCCCGATCAATCGCCCGTATTACGCAACCTGCCTTGGCAACGGCGTTTACCGGTCCAACGATCAGGGTAGGTCCTGGTTCAAGATCAATGCGCCGTTGCGTTACCAGGCAGCGAACCAACCCCGTGGTTACCTCCTGCGTGCGATTTCTTCGTCTATAGACCCCAAAGTGGTTTATGTGATGGAAGGAAATTCGGCGTTTTCGGACGGTCGCTTCTACAAGGGGGTGCTCAAGACGCTGTCGGGGGCACCGACATTCGAGTGGACGGATATTACCGGAAGCTATCCGACCAACGACGGTGTCGTTAACAACTGGTTCCGGGGCGATTACGCCAACGCCATTTCGGTTTCGTCGATTTTGGTGGGTACCACCAACCAAGATCTCTTGATCGGTGCGCACTCGACATTGGCCTATTCTGTCGGCGGAAATGTCAACTGGACCGAGACCGGGGCCACCATGGCACCGGGGGCGCTGACCCATATCGATCAGCACGACATCCGTGCCAACCCCTTCAACGGCCTCCAGAACCTGTTGGCCAACGACGGTGGAATCTACGGGTTGAACTTCACGAACGGCAGTTCGGTTTCGGTCTCCTTCGACGGAACATTGAACCGGATGTTGTCGATCGCGTCGTTCAACGGAGCTACATTCAACAAGACCAATGAGGAGCAGTTGGTCGCCGGAACACCGACGTTGGGCGTGGTTCGTCACTCAGGCACCGTTTGGGATTCGTCAGGGCTTGCGATTCCGCCGTTCGTTCCCCCGGTCCCGAATATCGGCAAGACTGCAGCCGATCCGACCAATTTCAATACGCAGTATCTCGGCGTGGCGGGTGGAGACATCCGCAGATCCTTGAACCGGGGCGCGTCGTTCGGGAGCATCGTGGTTCAGTACAACCCGATGACGGATACGTACAACTACCCCTTCGACGGTACCGAAGATGGTTCGTTGTACGACGCTTGGAATGCCCAGGGTCCGTCGTGGTACCAACCCATCTACGTTGAGCCGAACCTTCAGCAGGTCACGGTGCAAACGGTTCCCAACGGTCCGGTGAGCATTGCCACGGTTCGCCCCATGTACACGGGACGAACCCGCCTGTGGCGATTCGACCCGGCACCGGCAACCAAGGTGAGTACGACCGACACGGACATCCCAAGCCCGCGTGGTCAATGGCGCCAGGTCAACACCACCGATCTGGGGGATAGCGGTGAGTCGATTTCGGCCATCACCACCACCGGGGGCGGTGCACGCATCTATGTCGGTACGACAGGTGGGAAGTTGTGGGTTACATCTCCTGTCGGCGGGAATCCGGATTCAGGATTGGATGAGGATCCCGACAACGGGGATCTGATCGCGACCTGGCGGCGCATCGACAACGACTCGCTTCCTGACCGTCCCATCACGTCGATCTCTGTGACCAATGCACGCCCCGGCGACATCTTGGTGACGTTGGCGGGCACCGGTGGCGGGCATGTGTATCGTTGTCAGGATATCTCTGCGCAGAACATCCTCTTCACCCAGCAGAACGGCCTGGGCGATGACGCAGAAAACATTTACACCCGTCTCCCCGATGTTCCAGTATACGAATTGGTTCGCGATCCGGAAGATCCGGTGAACACTTGGTTTGTGGCCACTGAAGTGGGTGTCTTCACGACCATCGACAAGGGTTCGACCTGGACGGACGCGGGCACGCCACTTAAGCTGCCGATGGTTCCGGTAACCGATATCGATGTCATTTCCTACGTGGATGGCGGGGGTATTGCGAAAAAGTTCCTCACAGCGGCGACGTACGGTCGAGGTGCGTGGAAGTTCGATCTTTCGAATCTCGAGCAAGTTCGTAACGAGCCGAACCTGTCGGTGTCGTTCACATTGGGCCGCAGTGGCGCGAAAATTTTCGCGGTCGTCAATCTGAAGAACGCGGAGTCGACCACGGAAGCTCCGGTTGGGCCGGCTGAGAACGTGAACGTTGTGCTCAGCAACATCACGGTCGGCAAGACGGTAGCTGCCACGGAGACGACGCTGCCGATCGACCTGACCACCATCGGGGTCGGAAAGTCGAAATCGACATCCCTCCGGTACCCCGGCACTGTCGGGCCGAGCGGAAGCTTGGCAACGTTCCGCGTGGATTACACGTACCGCTACAACGACGTGACACACCGGAAGTCGCATGTGGTGAGGACGCGCATTCCGTAAGCACACGTCCTTGCGAAACTGAGGGGGCGCCTTGGGTATCCAGGCGCCCCTTTTTCTTTCCCGGGAAGTCCATTGGGTCCGAAGAATCGCGAAAGCGGGTTCTGTATTGGGTAGAATCGTGATCCCGCATGCCTGAGCCTTTTGAACCCGAGATTCACTCATCCACCACCGTTACATCGTCCGACCTGACGCTCGACGAGAAACTACGGCACCTTCCGACTTCACCCGGTTGCTATCTGTACAAGGGGGCGGACGGTCAGATCTTGTATGTGGGCAAGGCCATCAACCTTCGCAACCGGGTCCGTTCCTATTTTCAGAAATCCGCGCAGCATACCCCTAAGACGCGTCGTTTGGTTGCGAGCATCCGCGATATGGACTGGGTGGTCACGGATACGGAGCTGGAGGCCTTGATCCTGGAATGCAACCTGATCAAGCAACACCAACCGCGTTACAATGTCCGCCTTCGGGACGACAAGCATTATCCGTATCTGTTGCTGACCACATCCGAACCTTTTCCCCGCCTGTTGATCACGCGGCGGGTGAAGCAGGGGGACGGAAACCGGTATTTCGGACCGTTCACCAATTCGTACGCGGTCGGCGAGACCATGCGCTTGGTCTATCGCTTGTTTCCCTTGGTGACATGCCGGAAGCCTTGGACGAATCGGGTCGAGCAGAAGCCGTGTTTGTACCACCACATGGGGCGTTGCCCGGAGGCGCCGTGTGCGGGCTTGGCTGACCCGCAACGGTATGGATTGGCTGTCCGGGATGTCGAGTTGTTTCTGTCCGGGCGTCAGGACAAGTTGGTCCGTGATTTGAAGGGCCAGATGGAGGCAGCGGCGGAAAATCTGGAGTTCGAGCGCGCAGCCAAGATTCGCGACCGTATCAATGCGGTCAATCAGATCATCGAACGGCAAAAGGTGGTGAACACGTCCGGGGGCGATCAGGACGTTTTGGCGGTCGTTGCGGACGATCACGGCGCGGCGGTGCAGATGTTCTGCATTCGTGGCGGAAAGTTGATCGGGCAGGAGCACTTTCTGTTGGAGTCTTCCGAAGGGGAGACCGGTGTTGCCGAGGCCACCTCGGAATTTTTGAAGCAGTATTACCGGGATGCGTCGTTTGTTCCGGCGGAGATCCTTCTGCCCCGTCAGGTAGAGGAGATGGCGATCATCGAGTCGTGGCTAAGAATGAAGAAAGGGGCAAAGGTATCCCTTCAGGTTCCCGAACGTGGCGAAAAGAAAAAGTTGATCGAGATGGCCTCGACGAATGCCGAGTTGGCACTGCGTCAGATTCGGGATGCCACGGCGGCGGAGCAGAGCCGTATCGATGGCGCGTTGCGGGAATTGGCGGAGGCAATCGGTCAGTCGGGGAATTTGCTGGGCCGTATCGAGGCGTACGACAATTCGAATGTGCAGGGACGTCATGCGGTGGGCGGGATGATCGTTTTCGACCGAGGAAAACCGAAAAAGGACCAGTACCGACGTTTCAAGATTGAACAGTCGGAGGGGGACCCCAACGATTTCGCGATGATGTTTGAAATGTTGACTCGCCGTTTCGCCCAGATGGCTGAAGGGAACCCCAAGTTTTCAGCGGAACCCGACCTGATTCTGATTGACGGCGGGAAAGGACAATTGTCGGCCGCGCGGGACGCCATGCGTCAATTCGGCTATGATTTCCCGATCATCGGACTTGCCAAGCAGTACGAGCAGGTGTTTGTTCCGGGCATGGAGGATCCGATCGAGTTTGCCCGGAATTCCCCGGCGCTGTTCCTGCTGCAGCGAGTGCGCGATGAAGTTCACCGTTGGGCCATCACGTACCACCGCAACGTTCGTGGTCGGGCTGCAACCATGTCGCTCCTTGATGAAATTCCCGGCATCGGGCCGATTCGACGGAAGTCGTTGTTGAAATTCTTCGGTTCTTTGGATCGGATGCGCGCCGCGTCGCCCGAGGAAATCGCCAAGGCTCCGGGTATGACCAAGCCGTCGGCAATGGATGTTTGGAACCACCTGCGTGGTACTGGCTGACACGATCGGGGTTGTGTTCCTGAAAAAACGACCGGAGCAGCCCGTCGGGGATTCTGCTCCGGTCGTTGTTCTGAAGGGGCTTTGGAGTTAAGGACCTCTTCGAATCCGCTCCTGGGCCATCCTTGCGTCCTCTCCTGTTTCGGGGTCCTTGGTGAAGGCCGACAGGGAGCGCTCGTGGCGTCGTTCACCGACAAAGCCGATCAGTTTGAGGACATGTCCGCGTGTCAAGCGGGAATGTTTGGTCTTCAGCGTGTTGAGCAATGCGTCGGCGACGATGCCACGGTTGCGGTTGCCGGGCGAAGCGGCCGCGTGGGCCACGGATTCGAGGTCGAGTCGGGCCTGTTTCGACGCTGCGGGGTCGTCGGATTCCATGGCCGCGATCATTTTGGGGATTTCGTTGGGTGCGGGCATGTTCAGACTCCTTTCAGACTCCAGGGTCGGCGGTAAGGTTCGTCAAGGAAGCGGTTGGCTTCGTTGTCTCCGATGAATCGCATGGTCTTGGGGTCGAACGTCAACTTACGTCCCGTCAGGAACGCGATATTTGCGATGATCGGGAGGGTGATGACCTTGACACCGACTTCGATGTCCATCGCCGGTCGTTCGCGGGTCTTGATGCATCGTCGCCAATTGCGCCGGTGACGTTCGGTCGGATCAACATTTTCGGGTTCCATGAACGCCTTGAATCCTCCGGCCGGGGGCGTGTATTCGAACGCCTTTTCTTCGGTTTCACATCCACCGTCACCGCCGAGGACAACCAATTTTCCTTTGGTGCCGTGGTAGGTTGCCCCCCATTCACCCGGTAGGTCTTCGTCGGGCGTTCCGGGTTGTTCCCAGATCAGGGTCCAGCGCGGCTTCGAGAATTCCCAGGTGACTTTCATCGACTGGGGTGCGTCGTAGATGCGGTTTGGATTGATCTTCCCGGTTGCTTCGACGGTGACGGGGGCGTCCCAGCCGTCCTGCCCGGTCGCCCAGAGGACAATGGAGAGGGCATGGTTGCCGCGGTCGCGGATGAAGCCTCCGCCGGAGTCCATCATCCATCGGAAGTTGAAGTGGCAGACTTCCTGGGTGTAGGGGCGCCAGGCAAGGGGACCCAGCCACATGTCCCAGTTCAGATGCGGCGGAGGAGCGGACGGGGTTTGGAATCCGGTCCCCGACGTGTAGTTTTCGGGGTGCCAGAGCACCACTTTCTTGATCTCGCCGGCTTGGCCGTTGCGCAGGTAGTTGACAGCCGCCGCCGCCTTGGGGTTGGATCGTCCTTGGGCACCGATCTGGACCACGCGCTTGTAGCGCCGTGCCGCCTCCAGCATGGCCCTGCCTTCGGCGATGGTCTTGCAGGTCGGTTTTTCGCTGTAGACATCCTTGCCGGCTTGGCAAGCGTGGACTGTCATCAGGCCGTGCCAGTGGTCGGGCGTGCCTATCGTGACCGCGTCGATGTCCTTGCGATCCAGGACGCGGCGGTAGTCGTCGGTGAGCAGCGGGCTGCCCTTGACCCGTTTGGCTGCGTTCGCCAAATGGTTGGCATCGACATCGCACAATGCCGCGCAGGAGTCGGCGACAATATGGCTGCTACCCATTCCGCCGACACCGATGTGGCCGTAGACAATCCGGTCGTTGGCGCCGAAGGCGCTCTTGGGGACGATGGTCGGGAACCCGGTCACCGCCTTGTTTCCGTGGCTCATGTTTCCTCCGACTGTCGTTTCGCGGACGACGCGTCGATTCCTGCCGGGAAGGATCGTGAAGTGCGCACGGTGAACCGCAAATCCATGAAATCCGGCGCAACGTTGCGTTCCGTCCTTCTCGGGATAATCCTCTCGGTAGTCAATGTGCTGTGGGTTACCCGGGTCGAGGTGCGCTTCTACATTCTCGACGGATCTTCATTGCCGCTCTTCATCACCCCGATCTTTTTACTGTTGTGTGTCTTGTTGATAGGCAAGCTGCTTCCACCGTCGAAACGTCTGCGCCAAGAGGAGTTGTTGATCGCCTACTTGATGGCGGTCATCAGCAACACGTTCGCCGGCCACGACATGCTCCAGAACCTGTTCGGGCAAATCACGCATGCGCACCGGTACGCGGCGGCAAATCATTGGGGTTGGGTGGACAAACTTCCGAAGTGGGTTTTCGTGACCGACCCGGATGCGTTGGACGGGTGGTATCGGGGCAATGTCTCGGCGGTACGGGCGCTGGGTTTCCTTCCGGCCTGGACGGTTCCGCTTGCGTTGTGGGCTGCCTTTTTCCTGACCTTGGTAACCAACTTCCTGTGCGTGACAATCGTCCTGCGCAAGGCGTGGACCGAGCAGGAGCGCTTGGCCTTTCCCATCATTCAGTTGCCGCTCGCCATCAGCGAGCCGACAGGTCAGATCTTTCGGGAGCGGCTGATGTGGATCGGGTTCACGGTCGCGTTCGCGATCGGGACGTTGAACGGGGTCCACGAGCTGTATCCGACCGTGCCCCACCTGCCGTTTGTCAAGTTGATGGAATTGGGGCCGTTCTTTACGACTCAGCCGTGGGAGGCGATTCGTAGCTACGGCATGCAGTCGGCGCTCTATCCGTTCGCGATCGGTCTGGCATACTTCATCCCGTTGGACTTGGCGTTCTCGTGCTGGTTCAGTTACCTGCTGGTCCGTGTATGGTATGTCCTTGGGCGTTCGATGGGTTGGGACGGTCCGAGTTCGGCTCAGGGATGGCCGTTTGTCAAGGAAATCTCCAGTGGCGCGTGGATCGGGGTGGCCGCGGCCATCCTGTGGGCCAACCGCAAGCACTTGGCGGCATCGTTCGATGGGGC
>CAZYBA010000127.1:1593-8447 GCA_964646105.1 uncultured Armatimonadia bacterium | reverse complement strand
GCAGTGTCCCTGGCGCCCGCACGCCCGAGAAAAAGTTCGTACTCAAATTTGCAGAATTTGTCAGAATGGCGCGTTTTTCACCGTTTTAAAGGTTGAGGAACCGCGGCCGCACCCCACCGGCCGCGGTTCCTTACCCGAAAGGAGGGAAAAGGTATAGTGAGCACGCCATGACAATCCGGGAACGTACCGAGGAACTAGAGCGAAAGACGCTCTCGCCGCACGCCACTTTGTCCGCCGACAGCCGCGGAAGGCAGAGGGAAGAGGCGCCCGACCCGGTGCGCACTGTTTTCCAGCAAGACCGCGACCGTGTCCTGCACTCCAAAGCGTTCCGGCGCCTCAAGCACAAGACGCAGGTGTTCCTGGATCCGGAGGAGGATCACTACCGGACGCGTCTCACCCACACCCTCGAGGTGGCGCAGATCAGCCGGACTGTCGCTCGCGCTTTACGTCTCAACGAAGACCTGGTGGAAGCGATTGCGCTGGCCCACGATCTGGGACATCCTCCGTTCGGGCATGAGGGCGAGTACGCGCTCGACGAGGTGCTGCAGGAGTTCGTACCGGGCATGGGCTTCCGTCACTACGAACAAAGTCTGCGTGTGGTCGACATCCTCGAAAAGGATGGCATTGGCTTGAACCTGACCCACGAGGTTCGGATGGGTATCCTCGGCCATTCCAAGGGCAAGGCGGATCTGTTCGGGGCTCCGGAGACCGAAGGACGTTCTGCAAACGACCCTCCGCTCGAGGCGATGGTGGTGCGGATTTGCGACCGGGTGGCGTATCTGAACCACGATATCGACGATGCGGTGCGGGCGGGGCTCTTGAATGTCGCCGACCTGCCGTCGGAGGTTGGGGAAGTTCTCGGGCACACCCACGGGGAGCGGATCGGGCGGATGGTGGGCAACGTGATCGAACACTCGATGGATCAGCCTTGGGTGGCGATGTCGGAGCCGGTGCTTGGTGTCACCAATCGGTTGAAGGACTACCTTTTCGAGAACGTTTATTTGCATCAGAACGCAGCCAAGGCGGAACTCGCCAAGGGTCAGTTGCTGGTGAAGCAGATTTTCCGGTTGTACATGGAGTTTCCGGAACTGATGGCGGGCAAGCGGGCGGACCAGTCGACCCCGACCGCGGAGCGGGCCCAGGTGGTTTTGGACTATGTGGCGGGTATGACGGATCGTTACGCCGGCGAGCAGTTCATCCGTCACTTCTTCCCGCGGGAGTGGCGCAGCATAGGGATCGCTGCGGACTGAGTCCGTACGGCTTGTCCGTTGGTTTGGGATTCGATTCAGCGCGCAGGCAGATCCGCTGCTTGAGGCGCGGTGCGGATTGGGTTGTTGGGCTGACCGGTTCGCCACTTTTTGGTCGGACATGTTTCCGGGTTTGTTGGTTTGCCGAGTTGGTTTGATTGTCAGTTTGGTTTCGGGTTGTTTGGTGTGCGTGACGTTTGGGGACAGGACGGGGTTTCCGGGGCAGGGCGCAAGTTTCGGTAGGGGGCGCCGGTTCGGGGTGTCAAGACGTGGTCTCGGCACGCCCGGACCCCAACCGCGACATCAGTCGCACCCCAGCATCGGCAACACGCGCGCGCGAGCCGCAATCCACCCCGCCCGCTCCTCAGCCGACTTTCTCGCCAACCCGAAATAGTTCTGCGCCATCCGTGTCGTCAGCGGCCCCTCCGACTCCCGGTCGATCAGGAAACTCCAGTACAGCACCGTGAACGGGCAATCGGTTTTCGGATCGAAACGGCATTCCTTGCAAAAATTGCCCATCCGGTCGATGTACGCGCCGCTCGAGATGTACGGCTTGCTGGCGACCCATCCGCCGTCACCGAACTGACTCATCCCCACCACATTGGGGGTGACCACCCACTCGAACGCGTCGGCGTAACAACTCCAGAACCAATCGTTGACCGCCTGTGGAGACACACCCAGCAGCAGGGCGAAGTTTCCGATCACCATCAGCCGTTCGATATGGTGGCCGTACGCGTTTTCGAGCACGCGCTTCAAGGCGATGGAGACACAACGCAGGGGAGTTTCGCCGGTCCAGAACCACTCGGGGAGCGGGCGGTGATGTTCGAGCGCATTGGTGGTGTTCCAGTCGCCGTCGAACGTTTGCCAGAGGTGGAAGAGGTACTCCCGCCAACCTGCGATCTGGCGGACAAACGCTTCGACGGAAGCAATGGGGGCGCCGCGGTCCAAGGCGGCCAGCGCCGCGTCCACACATTCCTGCGGCGACAGCAGGCCGATGTTGAGGGGGATCGAGAGCAACGAGTGAAAGCCGGTTGGGTCTCGGTCGTGGAGCGCGTCTTCGTAGGGTCCGAACGACTCGAGCTTGTGTCGGATGAAGTGGTCCAACAGGGCCAACGCATCCCGGCGGGTGGTCGGGAACCCGAATCCGTCGACCGTCCCGACCGTCCCCGGGAGTTGGCGGACTGTATCCATCACCTCATTGGTGATGGTGTCCGGTTCGAAAACGGGTGACGGGACCGGAACATGGCCCTTGGGGAACGGTTTGCGGTTCTGTTTGTCGTAGTTCCATTCGCCCCCGACCGGGTTTTTGCCATCCATCAAAAGGCCGGTGCGTTTGCGCAGGTGGCGCCAGTACTCTTCGAGACGTGGGGAGCGTCGGTCGCCGAGCCAGGCGCGGAATTCGGAGGGGGACGTCCACCAGTACGGGTCGGGGAGCATGGTGGCGTGGTGGCGCGAGAGCAAGGGGCGGATTCCTTTCTCCCGCGGCTGGATGACCGAAACCGGTGGGAGACTGGCCAGGACCGTGTCGAGGGATTCGCCGGTTCGATAGTCGACATCCCAACCCTCGGAGCGTCGTTCGGCGGCGAAGTGACGCATTGCCGACCAGATCAGGACAAGCTTCTTGGCGTGATAGGGGCGGCGGCGTGCGAAATCCGGGTCCTCCACCATCAGCAGGCGGTGGCCGGCGCAGTCTGCGAGATAGTCGGTGGACAATTGGTCACCGAGGATCAGGCGCACCGGAGCGGTGGTGGTTGGGTCGGGATCGGCCGCGAGCATGGTGGTGGAACAGTCGGGAGCGGGGTCTGGTTCCGCAGAAGCCTTCTTGGGGCGTGTGTTCACGAACGAATCAGCATGATCGAGAGCATTTCCTGGATATTTCGCTCGCGGGCGATCCGTGACGTTCGATTCGCAATCGTGGGACGTCACTGCGCGGTACGGTCCTCGGCGCGTTGTAGGCGCCCGCGCAGCGTGAAGATGCGCCGGTGCGGCTATGTGTTGTCAAGAACCGGGGAGTTCGGCGGCGATTTCCTGAATGGTGTTCCATGAAACCAGGACATCGTCCCGGGTTGTGGACGTTTGCCCGATGGAGAAGCGCAGCACCACCTGCCCGCCCAGGCGGGTTTTTGTGACATAGAGACGACCGTCGTCGTTGATCCGTTGCGCCAGGATTTCGTTGAGATGGTCGATTGTCGCCGGATCGTGGGCGGGAGCGGACTCGTCGACGGCAGAGTGGGTGCCGGTACCGACGGTGGCCGATGCTTCGGCCGGGGGCACGGTGCCGGCGCCGGGACGATAACGGAAACAGACCAGGCCGAACGGGACCGGAGCCACCCGTTCGAAATCGGGGTGGTTGTCGACCCAGGTTGCCAGCTCGTGCGCCCAGGCGATGTGGTTGCGCAGCAGCGTCCGCAGGCCGTCCGCCCCGTAGCAACGCAGGACAAACCAGAGCTTGAGGGCACGGAACCGACGTCCGAGCGCGATTCCCCAGTCGCGGTAGTTGTGAACCACGGCATCCCGACCTGTCTTGAGGTACTCGGGATTGATCTCGAATGTCTGGACCAACGCGCCCCGGTCGCGCACGTAGTAGGCCGAGCAGTCGAAGTTGACCCCCATCCACTTGTGCGGATTGAACACAAAGCTGTCGACATTCTCGATGCCGTCGAGGTGGGAACGCAGTTCGGGAAGGAGGAACGCCGCGCCGGCGTAGGCGGCATCGACATGCAGCCAAACCCCTTGATCGCGGCAGATGGCTCCGATGGGGCCGAGGGGATCGATGGCGGTCGAACCGGTCGTGCCGAGGGTCGCGACCACGCACAGCGGGGTGAACCCCGACTCCCGGTCGGCTTCGATGGCCCGGGCGAGCGCCGCCGGATCCAGGGCCAGCGTGGAGTCGACTGCCACCTTGCGCAGGTTGTCCGACCCGATGCCGGCGATGCGGACGGCTTTGTCGAGGGAAGAATGGGTTTCGGACGATGCATAGACCGTAAAGCGCGGGCCTTCCGCGAGGCCGGAATGGTTCGATGTCCAGCCGGTCGCCTGTTCGCGGGCCGAGAGGAGCGCGCAGAGGGTGGCACTGGACGCGGTGTCTTGGATGACTCCTTCGAAGTGCGCGGGCAGGCCGAGCAGGTCGCGGAGCCATTCGAGGCAACGCTGTTCCAGTTCGGCTGCGGCGGGGGATGTCTCCCAGAGCATGCACTGCGCGCCGAGGGTGGCGGTGAGCATCTCGGCGAGCACCGACGGCGGGGACGAGTTGGCGGGAAAATAGGCGTGGAAACGCGGGTGCTGCCAGTGCGTGATCCCCGGCAGGATCTCGTTTCGGAAGTCGGCGAAGACGGTTTCAAACGGTTCGGCCAGCTCCGGGGCGGACGTCGGGAGGACATTCAACAGATCCCCGGGAGCGCTTTGGGAGCGGACCGGATAGTCGCGAACGGATTCGAGGTAGTCGGCCATCCAGTCGACCAGTTCGTGGGCGTGCGTGCGGAATGTGTCGGGAGTCATGGTTTGGTTTCGCGCGGTAGGTAAAAGGTTTTGTTTCCGAGGGAATTTGGTGTGCCTAGAATGTTCAACGAGTTGGACGGATCAGGAATCTACCCCGCCGATGTCTGGAAATGCCACGGGTGGCAATGGATGGTCGGCCTTGCGGGATCGCAGTAGGAAAAGGGGCGGGGACGCGCCGGTGTCGTCGACAGCAGCCCTTATGGTTACCGTGCGTATTGGTATACTGCGTCACTCTTCGCACTTGCCATTCCATGGGCAGGAGAAACGAATCAATGATGCGCGATTACATAAAAGGTGTGCTGGGTGCCGTTGTCGCTGCGGTGGTTTTCGTTACTCTGATGCTGGCCGTGGTCGGGTCGAGTCGGGAAAAGTCGGCAGCGGTTCCCAAGACAAGCGTTCCAAGTGCAGCCGCGCAGATACCCGCCCCGGCACCGATGTCCGTGAGCTACATGAGGGATGAGCCGAGCTCCGAGAGCAGCTCGCCGATGCGCACTTTCCGGAGCAATGATTCTCCGGTAATAAGCTCCCCCGAAAGGGACCCTCCATCGGGTGGCAGTACGTCCAGCGAAACGCCGAAGGATACCTCGGCGGACCGGAGTCGGACGGATTCCGACAACCAGGCGGCACTGGATCGCATGAAGCGCGAGAACGAGCAGGCGCTCGAGAAAATGCGCAATGACAACGAGCAAATGCGCCGCGACAACGAGCTGGCCATGGAGGCCAACCGGCGGGCCCTGGAAGATCAGAGAGTCGAGATGGAGCGGCAAAAGCGGGAGGCCGAGGACAACGAGCCTGTCTACTACCAGTGCTTTAACTGCAGGCAGCGACAGGTCGGTGGCACACGACGCAGTCACACCGAACCGTCCCGGGAAGGCTGCTCGGACAGTTATGGAAAAGGCCAGCATAACTGGTCAAGGACGTTTTAGGAAAAACAGAACGAAGAGCCTCCTCGCGCATCGGGGAGGCTCTTTGTCTTTTGGGGGTGATGCCATGCCCGCGCTATTCGAGGCGGCACGGTACGGTGATCGATGGACGATGGGGCGCTCGCGTGCTCGGCAAATCGGACGGATCAGGTATCTACCCCGCCGAGGCCGGGGAACGCCGCGGTTGGCAACGGATGGTCGGCCTTGCGGGATCGCAGTAGGAAAAGGGGCGGGGACGCGCTGTTGTCCGAGGCGGCAATCCGGACGGTTACCCTCGATTTTCCCCGGGTGACTGTTCCGGGTACTGCGGTGACGATCTCGATATGCCGGTGTCGTTCCGGGTCGATGCCGACCTCGCCGACCGGGACATTGTCCACAAACAGGGTGGCCTTGGCGGTGATCGCGTTGTCCCCGACCGGCGGACCCCAGGTGGCAACCAGTTCGATGTCGTTGTGGGGGTCGCAGCGCAACTCGACTGAAAACCATCCTCCCGGAGCGGCTTGGCGGAATTTCCACGCGGAACGTTCCCCGCCTTCCGTCCTTTCGGCAACATAGCCATGGTCGCGCTCGGGCTGCATTTGGAACGGCCAGAACGCGTCCAGCCAGCGGGTGCGCTCGGCATGGTCACGGTCTTCGGACGCCCGGTATGCGTTCTCGGACGTGCGCCATGCCTCCGGAGAAAAACAGTCCAGATAGACCGCGGACCGCCGGTCCCACAGGGTATGGAACGGCACCATCGCCAGATCTTCCGTGCATTCGTGCGGGTCGGGTTGGGCGGAAACAACAACAGGCGCCGGGGGAATGACCGCGTCGGGGCTTTCGTCCGCCCCCTCCATCGACTCGGCAGGCGCCGGACCCTGATCCACTGCGAGCAGGAACGGCCCTTCGCAGACCGCGACCCGCCTCGGCATGTCGGGGAGCGGTTCGAACCGCGGCACCGTCGGAAGATTGACAACGGCCTGCGCGGCGTCCGGCAGGACCCAGAACCCGTCCCCGGCGACCTCTGCAATCGGGATCGATTCGAAATCACCGGTCGCTCGCTGCCGAACAAACTGCGCCGTAGCTGTTTCGGGGTTCAGCCACGCGGGTCGGCGGAGACGGACCTCCGGTGTCGAATACGCCGGTCCACTCTTGGCGACACGGTTGGCAATCCTCCCGTCCTGCCATTCGACGTCGAGGGCGATGG
>CAZYBA010000127.1:239-1583 GCA_964646105.1 uncultured Armatimonadia bacterium | reverse complement strand
TCCGCATACCGGGTATGGCTTTCAAGGCCGGTCCCGACACAGCACCAAAAACTATCCTCCGGTGTCGACCATGTGCGGAAACGCCCCGACTGGAGCGGCGTAAAGTACGCCACCATGCCGTCGGTAGGGCGCTGGCTGGCCAGAATGTGGTTGATGAGCGAACGTTCGACAAAATCGGCCAAATGCGAACGCGGCTCCCAAGCCAGCGCCGTCCGCGCAAGGCGCAGCATGTTGACTGTGTTGCAGGTCTCGCAGTTGGTGTTCGAAAGACGGGCACCGAGTTCTCCCGGTTTCCCGAAATACTCGCCCGACCCATGCCCGCCGTTCGCGTACGTATGCTGGGTCAAAACGAGCTCGAGGAAATGTTCGGAAATGGTTCGGTACCGTGGGTCCCCGGTGACTTCAAACAGTTTGGCGCACCCGAGTACCTTGGGGATCTGGGTGTTGCCGTGCAGGCCCGGGAGCGGGTCGTCGCCACGCGCAAGCGGGTCCAAGACTTTGTCGTGGTGGAAACGCCTCGCCAAGTCTGCAAACCGGCCGCCGTCGCTCAGGACCGCGAGATCCGCCAACGCTTCCATGATGCCGCCGTGCTCGCAGTCGAGCATCCGTTGCCACGTCGCGTGATCGAGCCCCGCCGTGACGTCCCCAATCCAGTCGCCGAGCCGCACCGCCACCTGCTCCGCCGACGGGTTTTGCGTGAACCGGGCCACATCCACCAGTCCGGCAAGCGTCTTGTGGATGTTGTACCAAGGCACCCAGCAGTCGTTGAGATCGAAGCCGGACGAGCGCACCACCCCCGAACGCAACTCCCCGAAGACCCGGTCGGCGTCCGGCATCGCACCGACAAAACCGTCCCCGCGCAGGCGTTGCAGCGCGTCCAGACGTTCCACCGTGAACCGGGCGTGCTCCGCGCAAGTAGGATCGTCGTCGGCCTCCCGAGCCCACGCGCTCAGCGCATGACCCAGCGTGTGTCCCGACAAGGTCGCCGACTCCCAGCCCCCGTAGATCGGGGCGCGTGGCGCAGCCCCGGCGTTGACATCGAAACGGTGCAGCAGCCGGTCCGGATCGAGGTTTTGCAGCCATTTCCGATTGCGCAGCCGGGCGTCCGTGAATGGTCCCGGACCCAATTGGACACGACGGTGGTCGAGGGCGGTCGGCATGGTCCGAGGTTACGGCAGCCCATCACCGCATGCCAGAAGACAACGGCGGGCCGTTGACGCGCCGTTCCGGTGTTTGCACCGGACTGCGGACCGGGGCATAGTCGTTGCCAAATGCGTCCCCAAAATCGCCCCGCCGCACCCACCGGCTTGCCCGACTCCGCCACAATCCACTCCGCAAACTCCG
>CAZYBA010000127.1:0-229 GCA_964646105.1 uncultured Armatimonadia bacterium | reverse complement strand
CCCACCGGCTTGCTCGTCGACCTGCGCGATTGTGTCGCCGACACCCCCGTGGTCGGACGTCGCCCACGGTTCAGCTGGATGCTGCCGACACCGAACCCGTGGCCGGTCGGAGTCCCCGCTCCAAACTCCAACACCAATCCTGTCCAAGGCTACCGCCAAACCGGTTGCCGAATTCAGATTTCGGCCCCCAACGGCCGCCTGCTCCATGACACCGGAAAGATAACGTCAA
>CAZYBA010000126.1:2128-8483 GCA_964646105.1 uncultured Armatimonadia bacterium | reverse complement strand
CAGTCCGGGAATGCCGGCCAGATTTGCGGAAAGCGTGCAGATGTCGGAGAGCTTCATCCCGAGCGGGTCGTCGGCCTTCTCGCCGATCCCGAACGCCGTGGTGGGGGCGGTGGGAGTGACCAGCGCGTCGAAGGTCTCGAAAGCCGCGTCGAAATCGCGTCGGATGAGTGTACGCACCTGCATCGCCTTCAAGTAGAAGGCATCGTAGTAGCCGTGCGACAGCGCGTATGTGCCGATCAGGATCCTTCGCTTGACCTCGGCCCCGAAGCCTTCCTCGCGGGTCTTCTCGAAAAGGTCGATATGCCCGGTCGCACGCTGGGTCCGGTGCCCGTAACGGACACCGTCGTAGCGCGCGAGGTTGGACGATGCCTCGGCGGGGGCGACAATGTAATAGGCGGGCAACGAATAATCGGTGTGCGGGAGGGAAACCTCGCCGATTTCGGCGCCCAGGCTCTTGAGCACCGCAATCGCCGCTTCGACCGACCGGCGAACAGGTTCGGTAATGCCTTCTGCGAAATACTCGCGCGGAATGCCGATCCGCAATCCCGCGATTCCCGACTCGAGGTCCGAGGAAAAATCGGGCGCGGGACCGGGCAGGCTTGTGGAGTCGCGCGGGTCGTGGCCGCAGAGGGCGGACAACACCAGCGCGGCATCCTCGGCGCTGCGGGTGAAGGGGCCAATCTGGTCGAGACTCGACGCGAATGCGACCAGTCCGTAGCGGCTTACGCGTCCGTATGTCGGCTTGACCCCGACCACGCCGCAGAAGCTGGCAGGTTGACGGATGGAACCACCGGTGTCGGAGCCGAGCGAAACCGGCACCAAGCCGGCCGCGACAGCGGCGGCCGAACCCCCGGATGATCCACCCGGTACCTTGGTGACATCCCACGGGTTGACTGTCCGGCCCAGCGCGGAGTTTTCACTCGACGATCCCATCGCGAATTCGTCGAGGTTGGTCTTCCCCACGATGACAGCACCGGCATCCACCAGTCTGGTGACCACGGTGGCGTCGTACGGCGGGACAAACCCGTCCAGGATACGGCTGGCGCAGGTGGTGGCCACACCGCGGGTGCAGATATTGTCCTTGACCGCAACCGGGACACCGGCGAGCGGACCCGGATCTCCGCCGGAAGCGACAATTTCGTCGACACGGTCGGCGGCGGCCCGCGCCGCATCCGCGGTGACCGTCAGGAACGACCCGACTGCGGAGTCGTGGGCCTCGATGCGTGCCAACGCCGCATCGACCACCGCACGCGCCGACAATTCGCCCGCACGGACACGCGTCGCAATTTCGACCGCACCCAGATTGTCGAGACTCATGCGCTCTCGCCTCCGAGCACCTGCGGAACAATGAATCCGCCCAGGACATCGTCCACCGAAGGACCCATCGCGAGCACTTCGGATTGTGGTAACGACACCCCGGTCTGGTCTTCACGCAGCAACGCCGTGACAGGAATTGCGTGGGATGTCGGGGGGACGCCGGTCGTGTCGAGTGCCTGCAACGTTTCGAACTGCTGCAGCAAATCGTTGAGCTCGGGAGTCAGGCGCGCTACCTCGTCGTCGGTGAGGGCAAGCCGAGCCAACGTTCCGACCTTGCGCACCTCGTCGGAGGAGAGGGCCATGGCGCCATTATAGCATGCAGAAAAATCACAAAAAGAGTTAAAACGATCCTTCTGCCGGGTCTGATTGCGCAGTTGTGTCGCCGACCAGCGGAACGCAACAACCCTCCGGCATAGGGTTCGTCAGCCCGCTTGCGCCGGACTGCGACGTCCGAACCACTGCCGGCTGGACGGCAGCCACAGGATCACGAACCCGTAGGTCGCCACCGCCACCGGAGGCCAGGAGAACCCGATCTTCGCCCCGGATCCAGCCAAGAACGCCAGCAAGGCCAACAGGGCGCCGCACCGCACCAAGGTCGCCCAGCGTACCCATGGGATCCCGCGCCACAATCCCGCCGCCAGCCCGAAATCAACCAGCGCCAGCACCCACAGCAACGGATGCCGTCCGGAGATCGCGACCGCCAACTGCACCAGCACCAGGCAAAATGCCAG
The DNA here is from genome assembly GCA_964646105.1 of uncultured Armatimonadia bacterium. Taxonomy (GTDB): domain Bacteria; phylum Armatimonadota; class Armatimonadia; order Armatimonadales; family Armatimonadaceae; genus CAIRTT01. The sequence continues at coordinate 6,435 of CAZYBA010000126.1, read as the reverse complement.
CAGCATAATCCCGAACGGAGGATCGTTTTCTCGTGTTTGCACCGGCATCAATTCTCCTCCAGCCACCAGTGAACCTGCCCCGCGCCGTCGGACACGCGGAACGACTCCGAGACACACCCCTCGACCACCCACGCCACTTCTTGAGAAACCGGACAGAGCACCAACGGCCAACCGGGGCGATTCCCTCGAGATATTCCCGCGTCCCGAAGCGTGTCGGCGACCTTGCGGTGCCGTCCGCCCATGCCCAGTGGGGCGACCCGGTCGCCGGGACGTGCCCCACGCACCAACCAAACTCCGTCCGGCGGCGGCAACGTGCGCCAGACCCGACCGGCTCCTTCCGGGGGAGTGGGGGCGACGCACAGGAAACGCCCGTCGGGCAAGCCGATACGCCCCGGAACCCCGAGGACCGCCGACCATTCCAAACCTGGTCGGTTTCGGTCGTCGTTGTCAATCCCGGTCGACAAGAGACCGCCGCGGACGCGCACCTCCAGCGCCCCGGGCAACGTCCACCCGTCCCGCCAACCCATCGCAATTTCCTCGACAGCCTGGGCGTGCAACGCGGTCGACGCCGCCTCCCGATGTGCCGCAGACACTTGCGCGTGAATCCAGCGCAAGGCGATCCGGGAACGCAGCGCCGGGGGCAACGAGACGAATTCCGAGAGCAACAGGTTGCCGTCCCGGTGCACACGCTCCCATGCCGCGTCCGCCATGTCCCCGATCCACTCCCGGTCGCGGGCGGCCAACTCGGCCAATCGGCACAACGCGTCGCCGAGTTGCGGATTGAAACCGCTCTCCCAGGCACCCCACGAAGCGCGCAGGCGCCCACGCACATAACGCATATCGTCGTTGGTCGGGTCGTGGCGCGGCTCCACTCCGGCGGCCGCAACAAAGGCCTCGATCGCGCTGCGCCGGATGCCCAGCATCGGACGTACGACCCGGATCCCCGGAGCGAGTTCACGCGCCTGTGGGATTCCGGCCAAGCCATCGGGGGATGTCCCCCGCAGGACCCGCATCAGGACGGTTTCCGCCTGATCGTCGGCAGTGTGCCCGGTGGCGATCTGCCGGCAGTCGAGCCGTCGGGCGCATTCCAACAGAAAATCGTAACGACTGGCGCGCGCCTCCGCTTCGTTGGCTCCGGCGAGCGGACGTTCCCCAATTTCAGAAGGGACGCCGTAGCTGTCGGCGAGATCCCGTACCCAGCGGGCATCGGCCTTGGCTTGGTCTCCGCGCATGCCATGATTCAAGTGGGCTACCGCAGCCGGACGAGGCAGCATGCCTGCATCGGCCGCAGCGCACCAGGCGATCAGCAGGGCACAGGAATCGGGACCGCCCGACACGGCAAGCAGGGTGCGCGATGACGGGGCGTCGCAACCCAGTGCGCGGGCGCACCCGGCCAGAGACGCGACCAGTGGATGCAAGTCAGCGGGAAGCGGAAACCCGGACACCGTCACGGCCGGCATCGACCTGCCATCCGAGCGACGCGACACCGTCGCGAACCACCGCGTCGAGGGGCTGGTCGACAGCCCGCAAGGACAATCGCGCGTCCCCGGGAACATTGTCGGCCACCACCGGCACTCCGTAGCGCCGGGCGAGTTCGCGGAGCGCTTCGGGCGCCGGCATTTCGGGCAGACTGAACGATTGATTCACCGAGGGGGCTTGGTCGGCCGAAGGGAGCGGTAGAAAGACCTGCCGGCTTCCGGAAACTTCCCCGGCGTTCCAGCGGATTCCCACGGCCAACGTCCGGTCGCCGCGTGCCGCGGACAGCGGCACCCGCAATGTCTGGGCGATTCCCTCGGTCAATGTGAACCGGTACGGGTTCTTGTCGCCGGGAATGTCGCAACGTACCGCTCCGCGATCCGCGCCGTCCAGAGAGAACTGCACGTCGACCGCGGGATCGTTGGCATCCACTCGCCGGTTCCATCCCACGGTGAGGCTCGGGACAGGGCCTTTGGATGCGGTTGATTTGGATTCGGGGAGCGCGGGAGCCATGGTTGCGGGAACCACGGTGCGCTGGTTCGGGAAAAACGCGCCCCAGAACATTCCTGCGAGCGCGGTGCCGACGAATGCCGTGGCGAGTCCGAGGCGACCGAGTCTGTCGCGCAAGGAAACCGGAGCGGCGTTGCGACGCGATGCTTCGATCCGCGATCGGACATTGTCGGCGAAGAAAAGGGGGGCGTCCTCGGGCGGTATCGACGCGAAGGTGGATGCGATTCCGCGCAGGAAATCGGCGTCGGTGCGGCACGAGACACAGGTGACAACGTGACGTTCGGCTTCGGCGTGGGTGTCGGCAGGGAGCGACCCTTCGACAAAATCCGACGCCAATTCGCGCCAACGTTCGCAGTTCATCGTTGCTCGCCTTTCATCGCTAGAGTGTCCGACGACCGGCTTCTGCAAAAAGTTCCGCGGAGCGTGACAATCGGTCGCGCAATGTGAGGCGTGCGCGGTTGAGGCGCGATTTCACCGTTCCCAGCGGCAGTCCGGTTGCCTCGGATATCTCTTCGTACGCGAGACCTTGGTTGTGGTAAAGCACGACCAACACCCGTTGTGCCTCGGGCAGCGCGCGGACGGCCGCCTCCAATGCACGCCGGCGCTCGTCACTCTCGGCCAATGCTTCCGGACCCATCGCGGGATCGGGAATCTGCAACGCCTCGGAGTTCTCGTCGCCATCGACTCCGCCGTCCAGACTCCGTGTCGGGCGCGCACGTCGTTTCTTCCTGTCGTCCAGGAAGGCGTTCATCACAATCCGGTGCATCCAGGTTGAAAACTTGGCGTCACCCCGGAACGATTTCAGATTGTTCCAAGCACGGATGAAGGCGTCCTGGGCAATATCGGATGCGTCGTCGGCGGACCCGGTCAGGCGCAGTGCGGCGTTGTAAACCGTCCGCTCGTACGTGCGCACCAATCGGTCGAATGCATCGACATCGCCTCGGCGGCTCGCCTCCACCCAACGTCGCTCTTCTTCGGGCGTGGGCATTGGCGATCAACGGCCCCCTGGGTTGGTTTCCAACAAAGTCGCCTCCGCTACCGCCTTGGCTTCCTCCGGCGTCAACCGCTGCTCGGTCCCGCCGGGACCCAGAACCTTGGCGTACACCCGGGAGTCGTTTCGCGAAACCAACGCGGTCACGACGATCCCGTGTGATTTGTCGTCCAACAGAGCCATGGAAAAACTCTGCAGGCCGCCGACCTGGTCGAACGCGTCGTACCGGACAATGCCCACCCGGCGCAGGGCGGAACGCAAGTCGTCGCGGTTTGTGGCGGATTGACGTTCCACGGCGGCGAGCCGATTGCGGATGTCCTCCGATCCCGATGCATAGTCGAGCAACATTCGTTCGAGGCTGTCTCCGGCGACGCCGCGCAGCATCCTCGCTTGCCGGCGGGCCAGATGACGCGAGCGGGACCAGCCCGAGACGCCGATGGCAAGCGCCGCGGCGTGCAGGAGCAATGCGAGCAACAGCACAACCCCGGGTTGGTTGCGAACCCAGTCGAGCAAGCCCCCCAACGCGCTGTCGATTGCTTCCAACGTTCCTGCTCCCCGAATCTACTGCGCCGCGCGGGAATATCTCCCGACGTTGCGCACGGCATTCTACCAGCAGGCCTGTCCGGAGCGGGAAGTTCCGGCAGATTCCGTGTTTTCAGGATGGAAACCGTGTTCGTGAACAAACCCGAGGAATTCCGGGATATCGCAATTCCCACTTTGCGGTGGTCTCGGGAGAAATCGCCCGGTTTAAGCCCTGGTCAAACGGTTTGGTGCCGGACTGGGACGTGGACGGCCCCGGCGGATGTTCCCCGGATCACGCGCGGCGTGGTTCCGGTCTGGTCCCGGTACTTCGACGCCAGTCCGGCGGCCACGGCTTCCTCCGCGTCGGCACGCACCAGGACACACACAGTCCCCCCCGATCCGCCTCCGGTGATCTTGGCTCCCGCGACCAACGATCTCCATTCGCCGTCGCAGGCCAGTTCCACCAGCAAGTCGGTGGCGTCGCTGCCCAGGCCACACGCGCTGTACGACGCATGGCTGCCGCGCATCAGCATTCCGGCTTCCGCCATGGATTCGTCGGACGCCTCACGGACACAGGCGACAAACCGTTCCACGCGTTCCATTTCGAAGATCGGATGCTCGGTAGCGGCACGTACCGGGTAGACCGCGTCGGGATCAACCCGGGTGACCGAGTCGAGAATTCCGCCATGGGCTGCCAAGAACGACCGTCCGTCCATGGCCTCCGGCAGGGGATTATTCGCGGTGATCGCTTGGTACCGTTCGCTGCCGACATTGCAGAGCCAGCCGCCGAACCCGGATCGTGAGCGGT
>CAZYBA010000126.1:0-2118 GCA_964646105.1 uncultured Armatimonadia bacterium | reverse complement strand
TCGGCGAGCATTTTGAAACCCATGAACGCGGCGACACGGACACCGGTGTAGCCGGCTCCGGCCACGGAATGCTTGACTCCGGAGTCGATCCCGAAGACACTCCATCCGTCCGGAAGGCGCAGGGTTCCCTCCAGTGTGTGGGGCTGGCAGCGCAGGAGCAGCAGTTCCCCCGCCTGCCCGAGGGCGGAAGTCACCTGGTCCATGATTCCACAGGGTGCGTCGACAATATCGTTCTCGACCCGTTGGCACAGGCTTGCGAGAGCGATGCCGTCGAGGTCCACCCCGAACGCGTCGGCGAGGGCGCGCATGGTGGCCACTTCGATGGCGGCGGACGACGATACCCCGGCGCCGAGGGGGACATCGGATCGGAGCAGGATCCGTGCTCCGGCTCCGCGGGGAATCAGGCCCTCGGCACGCAGGATGGAGACACATCCGGCCACATAACCGGCCCAACGGGTGTTTTCCGCCGACTCGCGCAAGTGGCGAAGCAGGGAAACCGGGTTGACGTCGAGTTCGATTTCGGATTGGATGCCGCCGCCTGTGGAGAGGGAGCGGACGGTGACTGTTCCGCCGGAGTCGGGTTGGGCCCCGCATACCGCGGCGTCCGCGATCGGCATCTCCGCCACCAGCGACCCGGAGTAGTCGGCAATTCCGCCCATGACGTCAAGGCGTCCGGGAGCACGTGCGACGGAAATCCGGCCTGATGTAAACCAGCCGGACGCCTCCCCGGCCAGCGCGGCCGAGAAGGCGTCGAAATCTGAGTCGACCCGGCTGTTCATCGATCGAGTTTACTTGACCACGACACCACGGGTGTAGCTGCCGTCGGCCTCGAGGACATACTCGCGCAGTTCGCCGTTGGCGATCTCCACTCCCGGCACCACATCGTCGGCGAGGTTTTCCAACTTCTTGACGAGCGCCCGCAGGGAGTTGCCGTGGGCGGCGACCAGCAGGGTGAGGCCCGCCTTGAGGTCGGCTTCCATGGTTTCCTCGAAGTAGGGCAGGACCCGTTCGGTGGTGTCGGCGAGGGATTCGCCACCCGGGGGACGTTCGCCGTAGCCCCGGCGCACCGCCTGGATGGCGTCTTCGCCGTACTTGGCCTTCATTTCGGTCTTGTTCTTGCCCTGCCAATTGCCGTAGAAGCGCTCGTTCAGGCGCCAGTCCTCGACAATGGGGATTCCGGTTATCCCGGCGCCTTCCATCACCAAGGCGAGGGTCTGTTGGGCGCGGACCAACGCGCTGGTGTAGCCCTTGTCCACTTGGAACTTGCCGGCCATATGCTGGCCGAGCGCGAGGGCGTCCGCCTTGCCCTTTTCCGACAGTTCGACGTCAACCCATCCTGTGAACAGGTCGAGTCCATTCCATACCGACTGGGTATGCCGCACCAGCAGCAACCGTCCTTTGCCATCCGGATGCACCGTCTCACCTCCATCGGGCCGCTAGGTCGGCCCCCGGGAATGATACCGCGGTGGCGCCGGGCGACGTGCGTTTTGCGGGGGGCTGGCCGTGCGCCGTGGCGGGGAGAATGAATTCGCCCTGAAGGCCTTCGGCCGAGCAGGCGAGCGGCTCCGCGCGTTTTGGGGTGGGGACCATTTCCGGGCGTCGTGGCCGTTAGGCTGGGATGGCGCTGGGCTACTTGTTTACCCGAAGGCTAAGGCCCGCCACGAAACCATTCAATGTCCAGGGACGATCAGCCGAGGAAACTGGCGATCACTGGAACAGGAACGATCAGGCACCGCGCGTGGTCCGCGGTTCAGGACTTTGGTTGGGTTTCACGAATCGCGATGAAGGCACCGATTCCCGTCGCGATCGCAGCGAACAATGGAGGAACCGCATTTGTGAATGGCCCCATAGCGAAACCGATTCCCGTTAGGGAACTGAATGCGAAACCCAGCGCATACCCGACAAGTGCCGCAATAATCGAATACTTACCTGCGTTGCCGCTACTGCTTTCTTTCATGGCGGGATCATATCCCAAAAATCACCTCAAGTGGTACGCTATGTCACTTGATGTCCAATCGAGAAATCGCGTTAGTCGGCAACGCAGGCTCACGAGCTGGAAACGGGGAAACCGAAACTGTCAGCTCAAAAGCGGCTTCACGACGTTCCCGAAGACGTCCG
>CAZYBA010000125.1:0-8523 GCA_964646105.1 uncultured Armatimonadia bacterium | reverse complement strand
GCGAAGGTCGCCGATGACATGTGCTTCATTCGCTCGATGCACACGGAAGCGATCAACCACGAGCCGGCGATCACCTACATGCAGACCGGCAACCAGGTGACCGGCCGCCCGTGCCTGGGCGCATGGCTGAGCTATGGACTGGGTTCGCTGAACGAGAACCTGCCGGCGTTCGTGGTCCTGGTTGCCCAACCGTCGAATACCGAGCAGGTCCAGGCGATTTCCGCACGTCTGTGGCAGTCCGGCTACCTGCCCGGCGAGCACGCCGGATGCTCGTTCCGATCCGGCGGCGACCCCATCCTGTACATCAACAACCCCCCGGGCGTCGACCGTACCGTGCGTCGCCAAACCCTCGACGGACTCCGCGCCCTGAATCGTCTCAACCATGCGCGTGTCGGCGACGACGATATCCACACGCGGATCAGCCAATACGAATTGGCATTCCGCATGCAGTCGTCGGTTCCGGAACTCACCGACTTGCGGAACGAACCGGAATCCACCTACCAACTCTACGGTGAAGATGCGCGCAAGCCGGGAAGCTTCGCCCACACCGCCCTGATGGCCCGTAGGATGGTCGAACGTGGAGTCCGGTTCATCCAAGTCTATCTGAACAATTGGGATACCCACTCGAACGTCGCAGTGCGGCTGCCCAGCCAATGCAAGGACGTTGACCAAGCCTGTTACGGTCTCATCCAAGACCTTAAGTCCCGTGGTTTATTCGACGACACGTTGATCATTTGGGGTGGTGAATTCGGGCGAACCATCTACTCCCAAGGTGGCTTGTCACGGGAAAACTACGGCAGGGATCACCATCCCCGGTGTTTCACCATGTGGATGGCCGGCGGTGGAAGCCGAGGTGGTCAGGTCTACGGCGAAACTGATGATTTCAGCTACAACATTGTCAAGGATCCGGTTCATATCCATGATTTCCACGCCACTGTCTTGCGCCTGATGGGAATCGACCACGACCGTTTCAGCTACAAATACCAAGGTTTGGACCAACGTCTGACCGGAGTGGAACCCGCCAAGGTGATTCCTGCGCTGATGGCGTGACGTCCACCGTCCCGGGAGTCTCCCACCGGTCTCCCGGGACGGTACAATGCGCGCATGCGTACCTTTCCCTCCCTCCGCGCCCTCGCCGCTGTCGGCGTGGTCGCATCGGCCGTAGTCGGCGCTGACGCCCAGACTCCGGCACCTCCCTCCCCGATCTCGGTCGCGGCAACCGCCCCCAAGGGCGCCATTGTCCTTCTCGACAAAAACCCGTCGTCGCTCACCGCCAACTGGCTCAAGCGCCACAGCCAAGAACCGGCGGGATGGAGCTTTGGCGCAGACGCATCGGTGACTCCGAACCGCACCGATATTGTCAGCAAGCAGTCGTTCGGCGATTTCTTCCTGCATGTCGAGTTCAAGTGTCCGACCGGGCATGGCAATGCCGGAATCGGGCTCCAGGGCCGTTACGAAGTCCAGATCTACAATTCGGCCGGGCTGAAGCCCGAAAACACCAACGCCGGTGCGTTTTACAACCAGAAGCCCGCCTCGCTCGACGCGTCCAAGCCGGCCGGCGAATGGCAGACCTACGATATTTTCTTCCGCGCACCTCGCTTCAATGCAGAGGGCAAGCAGATTGAACCGGCTCGGGCCACCGTATTGCAGAACGGGATCCTGATCCATGTCAACAACGATTTCCTCGGCCCCACCGGAATCCAGTACGAGGACTTCAAGACTGTCGGCAAGACCGGCCCGATCGTCCTGCAGGGCGACCATGATGCGGTCCAGTACCGCAACATCTGGGTGATCCCCCTCTGAACGGCAACCAGCCGACGCTTTTGGTAACAGGCGCTGCGGGCAAGGTCGGACAGGCCTTCCTGCAGCGCCTTGCTGGTTCCGAGCACCACAATGGTTGGAAGATCCGGGCGTTTTGCCACAATCGCCCCATCGCGACCGACCACCGCACCGAAGTGGTGTTCGGCAATCTGAGCCAACGCGCCGATGTCGCCCAAGCTTGTCAGGGGGTCACCCATGTGGTCCACCTGGCTACCTGCAAGGAAACCCCCGACGACATCATGGATGTGGCAGTCAAGGGGTTCTTCTGGTTGCTGGAAGAGTGTCGACAGCTCACCGGATTCCAGCGGATGGTGCTTGTCGGTGGCGATGCGGCGATCGGGCATTTCTTCTACCGGCGCACCGAACCCCTGGTGGAATCCCAGCCGTTCCGCGCGTATCCCGGATGCTATGCCCTCTCCAAGGTCCTGGAAGAGACCATGCTGGAGCAATACCGTATCCAGTACGGCCTGGATGCTTGTTGCCTGCGCGCGCCGTGGATCATGGAAAAAGACGATTTCCGGTACACACTCAGTTTCGGTGACGATGTGTTCGGGGGACCGCGTTGGCGGGATCTGGTTGGTGCCGCGGTCGCCGACCAATACCGCGAAGAGGGCCGGTTGCCTGTGTTGTGCGACCCGGACGGCAACCCGATACGCCGGAATTTCGTCCATGTCGACGATTTGGCCGAAGCAATTCTCAAGTCCTTGGATCACCCGTCGGCAGCGGGCGAGACCTTCCACATCGGCATGGACGAACCGGTTGATTATCGCGAGATGGCGGATTACCTGAGGGAGACCCGTGGCTTGCCGTCGGTCGACATCCGTACCCCCTTCCATTCCACGTGGCTCGACAATGCGAAGGCCAAGTACCGCCTCGGCTGGCGACCTAGGATCGGAATGCGGGAATTGGTGGATCTGGCCTGGGAATACCGTCGCTCCCCGGACGATCCCCGAACTGTTTGGTATCCGGGCTGATCGGTGCCGATGCTGCCGTCGACAAGACCCTTCGGAATCCGCTGCATCGATTCTTCGACCGGGCGCCCAATTCCGTCGGTGGTGCTCACGACAGTGGACCATCAAGTTTGGGTGAGCGACAACCTCGGGTGGGTCGCTGTCCAGTCTCCCGATCTCAACGGAAGCGAGGTTTGGTTTTCGGTGGAGGGGCACGGTTACAACGTCCCCGCCGACGGCTTCGGTTTCCGTGGCGTGCGTCTCAAGATTGTTCCGGGGACCACCCGAACCATTCGATTGGTACGGTCGCTTGCCGGGGAACGTATTGCACGCCTTACCGGACAGGGTAGGGATTCCCACGCAGTCGCATTGGGCAAAGCGAAGGCAACCGAATGCGGGTCGTCGCAACAGCGTGTGGTTGGCCAAGACAGTGCGCAGGCGGTGTCATTCCAGGGGGAGATGCTCTGGTTTTGGGGGGATACTTCGGTCACTGACTACCCTTTGGGTAATTTCCGGACATCGGGGGCCACCGCACATATCGCCAATGGTGCCGCAGGGCCGACCAGCGGGTTTGATTTTCGCTATTTCCGCAAACGCGATGGCCGTTTGGCACCGATGTTTCCCGGTACGGAACCGGGGATGGCTTGGATGAGCGGCCTGGTGGTTCTTCCCGACTCTCGTCGGCAGAAGAAGCTGGTCGCCTACTGCGCGCGGATGAAGGACCTGGGCACCCGTCTGGGACACGGGCATTACGTGTGGGATTCCGCTGCAAGGCACTTTGTCTCGATTCAGTCCCTACCGGATCCGGAAGACTGGCGCCACCTCGACGGTCATCCCGTTCTGTTCGACGAGAACGGCAGACAGTACGTCGGAGGTGGGTTCACCTTTCCGGTCGCCCGGTGTCTCGCGTCTGTCGAACGCATTGTCGAACGGCAAACATGGGAGGCCTTCACCTGTTTGGATTCAAGTGGAAAAGTCGAGCACCGTGATGGACGTCCTGTTTACCGCTGGCAATCCAGTGGTCCACCGATCGAGCCTGCCGTTGAGCGCGCATTGGTCGAATCGGGGCAATTACGCATCGAGGAAGCACGCTTTCTGCCGCACGAATCCGATGGGAATCGGGTTGTTCCGCATGGTGGATCCGTGGTTTGGAACAGATGGCGCCGCCGTTGGGTTGCCGTCTTCACCGGAAGGAACACCGGGAGCACACCGCTGGGCGATGTCTGGTACGCCGAGGCCGACCATCCCACCGGTCCTTGGCGTCGCGCCGTACGGGTCGCCACGCACAGCGACCATTCGTTTTACAATCCGGTGGTCCATCCCTTCCTCAATTCGGACAACGGACGTGTGATCTGGTTCGAGGGGACGTTCACGAAGATGTTCACGCGACGCGATCAGGCGTTGCCACGTCACGAATACAATCAGGTGCTTTATCGGGTTGATCTGGCGGATCGTCGATTGGCCTTTGCCCAGGAGAAATGAAACGTGAGTGAGACTGCATTGGTGACCGGAGCGGGAACCGGGGTCGGCAGGGCGATTGCGCTGGCGCTGGCAACTCGAGGCATGCGTGTCGCACTGGTCGGCCGCCGTACCGGCCCCATCGAGGAAACGGCCGCGATGATACGGAGTTCGGGCGGGGATTCGTCCGCCTGGACCGGTGATGCGACAGACGACGCGCGAATGGCAGTGATCCTTGAGGCGATTTCTTCCCAGTGGGGTCCGGTTTCGGTATTGGTCAACAATGCCGGATATCACGGAGGATTCGCTCGAATTACGGAAAGTGAGCCGGGTTCTTGGCGGAATTCCTTGCTCACAAATGTGTACGGTCCCTACCTGCTCTGTCGCTTGTGTGCTCCCGCCATGCTGGCCGCCGGGCGCGGATGGATGGTGAATGTCAGTTCGGCGGCAGGACTTTCCGAACCACAGGCCCGATCGTCGGACTACGTCCTCACCAAGGTTGCGCTCAATTACCTTACGCGTCAGATTGCTGCCGATTTGGAGGGAACCGGGGTCGCTTGCTGTGCAATCCATCCGGGTGAAGTCAAGACAGAAATGTGGCAGGCGATCAAAGCCGATGCGATCTCGCGTGGCGAAGCCGGCAGAGGCGCATTGGGTTGGGCGGACATGGTGGAGCAAACCGGGGGCGACCCTCCCGAGAAAGCCGCCGAACTGGTACTAGGTCTCCTCGATTCGCCGGTCGAGGATGTCAACGGCAAGTTCCATTGGATCCACGGCGGCATCCAGGCACCGCGTCCGACCTGGTAGCGGTTGCCGTATTGACACAATTCCTGGTTCGGCCCGGCAGGGTCGACTTGCAGGAAAGCCGAGCCAACAAACCGGACCGGTTCCCATCCCTGGATTCACAGGGTGTTGGAATGCCGTGCTCGTACGGGCCTATTGGGCTGCGTCGGACAGGTCGCGAGGTTCGGGATCGCGGTGATGCAGGGCGGGAATCGCCAAGGCAGCCAATGCCCCCCCGACACAGGCCCAGCCCACGGAGGCGAGTATGATCCGCGGTGACCAGTGCACCAACATCCACCCTCCCACCGCAGCTCCGAGGGGCATCGTTGGCGCGAGCAAACTACCCTGAAGTCCCAAAACCGCTCCCAACTGGGACGCCGGCACAAGACGTTGCATCAGGGTTGCCTTGAGCGGAAGGTAGGGTCCCCAGACGAGCCCACCGACAAAATAGAGCGCCAACAATTGCCAAGGCTGGACTACGGTAGCGATCCCGAGAGTGATCACACCCCATGACGCCATGCTTGCTCCGAGAATCAGGCCGGTCCGGCGCAAGCGGTCCAGCGGTACGGCGGCCATGCCTCCGAGGACAGCCCCCATCCCCAACGCCGACCATGCTCCGCCGAACGTACCTGCGCCTGATTGCAGGTCTTTCTGGATCATCAACGGCAAGGCAGCCTCGGAGGGTCCGTAAGAGAAGAAGAACAACGCGGACAGAAGCGTCGCCGCCACCGCAAGTGGTTGCAAAAGGTGGCGCAACGGAGGTTGGGCTCCGCCGGGTTTTGTTACCTCATGCGGATCGGTCGACTGCCCCGCCAAGACGTTGGGAAGGAAGAAGGCCGCCCATGCCATCGCGATGAACGACAATGCATCCATGCACATCGCTGCCGCGAGGCCGAATTTGGCGAGCAGAAAACCCGCAAGGGCGGGGCCTGCAATTGTGGCGATGGGTTCGGGGGCGGCGAATGCCGTGTTCGCGGTGGTGCGGTCGCCGGGGACGGTCAAACGGGGGACGGCAACCCCCAACCCCACGCGCGTTGCGGGCGACAGCGCGCCCAAAACCGCATTGACTATCCAGATTGCCGGGAGAGTCAGCAGTCCGAAATAGTCAAGAATGGGAACCAATGCCACCACCGACGCCCTCAGGATGTTGTCGGCCAACACCAAGGCCCGAACCGGCCCCTTGTCAAGCCAACGTCCGATCAACGGTCCGGTGATCGCCGAGGGGATGGCGTGGGCAAGCAGCATGATCGCCACGCTCGAACCACTCCCGGAACGTTCGACAACGACCCAGGTCAACGTTGTCCAGCTCAGAATGTCCCCGATTGTGGAAACCAAACTGCCCCACCAGAGTCTTGCCATGACTCTGTTCGATCGAAGAAAGCCTGCATACGGGGGTTCCGGGAATCGAAACGGACGGGACTTGCGCTGCTGCATCGGGACAGCAAGCATACCATTGCGCCCCGCTCCTTCACCCCCTGCCCACATCATCGGGGGTGTTCCGATCGCAGACATGGGACAGGCGAAGATCAACACGCGACTCCGATTGCGTACCGAGAAACCGGTGAACAGATCCAACACGCGGCCCTAGGGACAGAAAGCCGTCAAAGTTCGCTCGCAAGGATGGATTCGATGAGTCCTGACAAGACATCGGCTGCAACTATGGCGGGATTTAAACTCCGTCCTGGATATCGGCCTCTTCCAATCGGTATGCATCAAGAAACGCGGATGAGCGCAGTTCCCGGTCCAAACGGGCTTTCAGGTGTGCGCGCAGGATGCGATGGACCGGCCCCATCACGGTGCCGGTCAATTCTCCTCCGAGAAGTTCGCGTGTGTCGGTAATGGTTGCAAGTCGGTCGATGGCGGCCAGCACATCCGGCCCGCATGGTATCCAGCGTTCCGACAACAATGCGGTGCACGCGCCGCACAGCACCCCGCCGTAGCCGGGAAAGAACGCGACAGGACGCAGGTGTTTGCCGAACCCGCCGTCGCACCGCATGCAGGCTCCCAGTCGTGGTTCGTATCCAAGAAGCCCCAGCAATTGCAATTCGATGGCGTGGAGGACAAAATCCGGTTGCCGTGCACCCGGCAGAAGGTACAAGCCCGTCACCAGGACATCGAACACGTCCGGTTGTGGATCGTGGTCCAGGACCAGATGGTCGACAATTTCACAAAGGTACGTAGCGCGCAAAAGCAAACCGTAATCGGTCCGTAGCGCTCCGAAGGTTTCGCGGACTTCCGCTTGGGAGAGGATATCGAGCCGGTTTCCGGAGGAGAAAAGTCCCTCGAACACGGTGAGTGGCTCGGTAGCGCCCGAGAGTCGCGAACTGGTGCCTCGAGCGCCTTTGGCGACAGCACGTAGTTTTCCGGCTTCCCGGGTCAACAACGTGACAATCTTGTCCTTTTCACCAAGGGGAATGCGTCTCAGGACCAACGCGCGGGCTTTGAACGTGGGCACGTCGTTAAAAAAGACTCCCGGTTCCTTGGAACCGGGAGTCCTTCACTCTCAGCCGCGCCGTCCCGGCAACGGCGAACCGGCTGGTGATGCGGAGGGCACCACCACCGCCTTTGGATCAAGTGCGTCGGCGATCGCCTTGAGCGTATCCGCGATGTACAGTTTGGTAATGCCGTCGCCCGCCTTCGGCGAAGCCGCCTTGAGCGCGCTTTGCAGATCGATCAGCGTTCCCCGAGCCATCGCCCGGACTTCACCTGCCGATCCCATCTTGCCGACCAGCGCCGAAACAAACGCGCGTTGCAGATTGCGCCGGTACAAGTCGACGGTTACCTTCTTGCCGCCCAGTTCGCGGAAGATGGACGACCGAAGATCCCCCATCAGTTGGTAGGGCGAGTAGGCCTTTGCGCCAAGGCGCAGTTCGGTTTCCTGCATTCGTCGCAGACGAGAGTCCTGAAGCAATCCGGAGAGCATCATGGACTGACTCGCGACGATCCGATCGGGGATCCCCCCGGACTGGAACCGAAGAACAATATCGGGCCGGATCAACGACTTGGGCGTTGTGAACAGTTCCTGGTCCAGCAGCTGCACCGCGGCCTTCTGCTTGGCGGCAGAAACAGGGGTGTAGTTGACTCCCCCTCCGCGACCGACATGGTATTCCGTCTCGATCATTCCGCCGACAACCGCGACAACATGACGCAGTTCCATGTCGCGCTGCCCGAGAACCGTGTCGTAGGTCTCGCGCAAGAGCTGGTAATCCTCGCCCGGGGTCGTGGTCGCCGACACCAGGTACGACATGACCCGATCGATGTTGCGCATACCGAGACGGGTTGCCTCGACCGTATCGTCCCCGAGGTCCTCGCTCTGTCGCGTCGGGTCCTCCGAGCTTTGGTTTCCGAAACGCAGCATCGGGTTCTTGACCTGACGGGACGCGATCGCGTCGAGTGCCGGCTTCTCGTCATCAGGCGTTTTCGCCGTCGGGATGGGCGTGTAGCCCCACTCGATCGCAAACAGGTCGTAAGGGCCGACCTTGGGGATCAGATGCGCGCCATCACCCGGCTG
>CAZYBA010000124.1:4345-8545 GCA_964646105.1 uncultured Armatimonadia bacterium | reverse complement strand
AGCAGGTAGCCGTCGACATCCCCGCTGGCCAACCGGTTCGACAACTCGCCGCAACCGCATCCTTCGTCGGAGAGCCCCTTGAGGAACTCCCGGTCCACCAGCGGCGGGTACTGGCTGTCCGCGTAGTAGGGGAAGTGCCCGCTGGTCTTGTAAAGCTCCAGGCGACCGATGTGCGGGGTGAAGACCTGATGGTAACCCTGCTTGCGCAGCTCGGCACCGATGAAGGTCTGCAATTCCTGACGTACGGCTGCTCCGGCCGGGGTCCACAACACCATCCCCTGCCCCACCGCGTCGTCGATATGGAACAGCTTGAGCGCCTTGCCTACCACGCGGTGGTCGCGGCGCCGGGCCTCCTCAAGACGTTGGAGATAGTCGTCGAGGTGGCTTTGCTTCTGGAACGCGACCCCGTAGATGCGGGTGAGCTGCTCGTTCTCGGACTTGCCCCGCCAGTAGGCCCCGGCGATCGACATGAGCTTGAATGCGCCGATGCGGCCGGTGGACTCGATATGCGGGCCCTTGCAGAGGTCGATGAAATCGCCTTGCTGGTAGAAACTGATCTCCGCCTCGTCGGGCAGGTCGTCGATCAGGCGCACCTTGTAGGTCTGGCCCATTTCCTCGCAACGGGCGCGGGCGGTGTCGCGGGTTTCCACGAAACGCTGCATCGGAAGGTTTTCCTTCACAATGGCGCGCATGCGGGTCTCGAGGGCTTCCAGATCGGATTCGGAAAGCGGACGCGGCAGGTCGAAATCGTAGAAGAAACCGTTCTCGATCACCGGCCCGATGCCCATCTTGGCTTCCGGGATCATCTCCCGGACCGCTTGGGCGAGCACATGCGCGGTGGTGTGGCGCATGCGGGAAAGAAAATCCGCCGGGCTCGAAAGCTCGTCGGCGGCAGGGGTGGCGGACATGGGTTGTAACTCCCTTACAAGAGGATGATTCAGGTTATCACGCACGGCACCGATGGGTGCACGGCGATGGAGACTCCGATCCGCCGGGACTGCGCGGGGCCGGTTGCCGATTCGATATTGACGAACCAGTCCCCGCGAAAATCGCAAGCCTTCCCCGGGTGGGAACCAGTTCAAAGCGTAGACCAATCCCGTGGCCAGGGCGAACCACATCGCGGAAAACCACCCTTGCCGAACCGGATCCGGCTGTGTTCGGGAGGCGCTACGCCGCAGACGGAGCAGGGGATTCGCCGCCCGCTTCGGAACGTTTCGCCCGGGCACGCAGGAATGGCTTTTCCACCCCGAACCAGCTCGCCGCGGCCAAGGCTGCCGTGATCGGAGTGGTCATCGCGAACAACACAAACGGGTTGAGGGTCGGTCCGAAATGCCAGACCAACAACTGCTTCACCGGCCAGGCATACAGGTAAATCCCGTAAGAGAGGTCGGCGTGGCGTGTCATCGCTGCCGCCCACGGCGCATTGGCCTGCGCCAGCGACAACAGCAACCAACTCAGCGCAAACGGTTCCACCGCCTTGAAGCCACCCAGTTGGCCGCTGGCAATCAAGGCCGCAGCGCAAGCCCACGCCGACCATTTCGGGAAGACCAGCCGCTCCCGATACAGATGCAACACCGCGCCGAAGAGGAAGTAGGTACCGAAGCGAACATGGTCGTCCAGACGCATCAGCTTGCCGGGGAAGATACCCGGGGCCAGCGCCATCAACGTATGGAGCGCATACGCGGCTGCGGCCAGCGCCACCATCATCGGCGGACGGCGCAGGAAGCCCAGCCAGCCCAGGATCGGAACCAGCAGGTAGCATTCGAACTCGATCCGGATGGTCCACAGGCTGCCGTTCACATCCCCCTTGACCGGGTTGTTCAGGAACGTCGGCAAGCCTTCCATCTTGGACAGGGTCGCGACTCCGATCAGGCGCTTCACCAGATCCACCTGGCCAAAGTAGCCGGCAACCGAAGGCGCAGCCCACGGTCCCACCACCAACAGACACAACAACGCCGCCACCACAAAGCCCGGAAATATCCTTAGGATGCGACGGCGCAGGTAATCCACAATTCCGCGGGAACGCATCCAGCTCGCGGTGATCAGGAAGCCACTGATCAGGAAGAAACCGTCCACCGCGATTCCCCCGAGGAACGACTGCCCGCGTGTGAATTCCAACGGGTTGAACCACTTGCCCGTCCGCTCCACCAAATGGAAACAGTGCGAGTACAGCACCATCAGGGCCAGCAAGACCCGTAACGCGTCGAAGTTGTTCGAACGCCCCATCAAGCCCGCAGCAGGCACTCCTTGGATTTTCATCGGATCTCCTGGCATCAGATGCCTCAAAACGTCGGCCGGGTAGGCGACACAGTCACGAAAACACCCGCGGAGACAACGCGCACCGCGATGCCACTGATTTTCGGAACATCGCCCCTGTTACTGGAATTCTGATTTCCAAGGCTTTGTTCTGGATCCGGGTCCGAGCACCACAGGGCTTCGTTCCGTTCCCCGATCGCCGTTTGCACCATCCATTCCTGCAACCGATCCTGGTTTCCGGAATCGATTGCCTCCTGACCGGGATGATGCCATCCTAAATCGCACCGCGCACCCGAAATCCGCAAACCCACCGCCGCACACCGTAGCCCACGCCCCCCGCCCCGACGTCCCCGATACGACAGACCGCGGTACCGGGAACGATCGTCGTGCAAACGGGGTTGACATTGCCGAAGGACTTCCGTTCCCATGCAGAACCGCCCACCGAACACCCGTCGACCCGCCCCGAATCCGAAGGCGGATTCATTCGCCGACGCTCGCCGATTGCGGACGGTGCTTACGGATCGGGAATTCACGGACCTGTTGCGCGAGTGGAAGGGTGCCAAGCCTAAACGCGGGAAATTGCTAGGAATCGAATTGGCCGCGTTTGTTCTGGACACCGGCCCGAGCTACCCCGTCGAATCCGTGCATATCTACGCGCGCAAGGGCACCACGTGGCACCGCATCGAGCACCTGCCGGCCCGCATAGACGGGTCCTGGCGCTACGAACTGCAGGCCAGTTCGCGGGAGTGGACGGTGGATGTCCTGCGTAGCGAGCGGGGCAAACGCACCGAACGCGCCACAGTGGCCCGGATTGGCGGCGACTCGTTGCGCGAACGCTACCTGCGCCTGCCCGGGAACACCCAACCCGGACGCTGAGCAGCGGCTCCCGTCGTTGAAAAGGCCGCGGCAGCGCCCGGCATTTTGAGTCACCCAAGTCCAGCCAGACCCCGACTGCCCCGATCCCCGGAAGGATTTGCGCCCGCCCGACGATAAAGGCTCCCCATGCCCGCATTCCTCCAACGCCGCACGCCCACCCTCGCCGAACGACTCGGATTTCGCGCCGACGACCGCATCCTGATGATCCACGCCGACGATGCGGGGATGTGCCACTCGGTGAATGTTGCCACCACCACTGCGATGGAAAAGGGAACCTGCACCAGCGCAAGCATCATGGTGCCCTGTCCGTGGTTTCCCGAGATTGCCGAGTACTGCCGGCAACACCCGGAAAAAGACTTCGGGCTCCACCTGACACTCACCAGCGAATGGAAACACTACCGCTGGACATCCACCCTCCCCAAGTCGGAGGCTGCGTCACTCCACGACAAGGAAGGCTTTCTCTATCGATCCGTGGAGGAACAGGCGAAGTTCGGGGCGGCTTCCGATGTCGAAAAGGAACTGCGCGCCCAGATCGCCCGCGCCCGCGAGTTCGGCATCAAGCCCACCCATGTCGACTCCCACATGGGAACCCTGTTTGTCGGCAAGTTCCACCGCGCCTACACCAAGGTGGCAAAGGAAGCCGGCCTCATGCCGATGCTCCTGCAGCCCACCGAAGCCCGTGTCAAGCAGGCCCGTGACGAATTCGGTTACGACGCGCTCGCCGTGCACAAGGAACTCAGCAAGGAAAACTATGTCTTCCTCGACGTTCTGAAGGAGGACGCGTTTGGCGACACCCTCGACGATCGCCGTAAGCATTACCACGACGCCATCAAGGCCCTCAAGCCGGGAGTTACCGAGTTTATTGTCCACTTGAGCATGGACGATCCAGAAATCCGCAATGTCACCGGAAACTGG
The DNA here is from genome assembly GCA_964646105.1 of uncultured Armatimonadia bacterium. Classification (GTDB taxonomy): domain Bacteria; phylum Armatimonadota; class Armatimonadia; order Armatimonadales; family Armatimonadaceae; genus CAIRTT01. The sequence continues at coordinate 4,498 of CAZYBA010000124.1, read as the reverse complement.
ATGCGGCGCTGGCATGAGTTCCAAATCCTGATGGAACCGCGCACCCGCGATTTGATTGACTCCGAGAAAATCAAGCTGATCGGATACCGCGAACTCTCCGAGCTGGCCTGGAAGCCCGCCGAAAAGGCTTCGCATGACACCAGCGTGCTGCGC
>CAZYBA010000124.1:0-4335 GCA_964646105.1 uncultured Armatimonadia bacterium | reverse complement strand
CAAGCTGGCCTGGAAGCCCGCCTGACACCCGCCCCAACCGGAGAAACCCATGCCCCTGAAAATCGCCATGATCGGCGCCGGCTCCATAGGATTCACACGACGCCTGATGGCCGACCTGCTCGCGGTTCCCGAATTCGCCGACACACGGTTCGCGTTCACCGACATTTCCGAACAAAACCTCGACATGGTCCGGCGCCTCGCCGAGCGCGACGTGGCCGGCAACAACCTGCCCGCGGTCATCGAAGCCACCACCGACCGCCGCGCCGCAATCGCCGATGCCGACTATGTCATCTGCATGGTGCGCATCGGCGGACTCGAGGCCTTCCAGACCGACATCGACATCCCGCTGCTCTACGGCATCGACCAGTGTGTGGGAGACACCCTGTGCGCCGGAGGGATCGCGTACGGGCAACGCGGCATCGCGGCCATGCTCGACTTCTGCAAGGACATCCGCGAGGTCGCCAAGCCGAACGCCCTGCTGCTGAACTACTCCAACCCGATGGCCATGCTCACCTGGGCGGCAACCACCTACGGCGGCGTCCGCACCGTCGGCCTCTGCCACGGGGTCCAAGGAGCCCAACACCAGATCGCCGATTGTGTGACCCACTGGGCCCGACGCCGCGGCATGCTCGGCCCCGAGGAGAAGGTCCATCGCAACGAGATTGATTTCATCTTCAGCGGTATCAACCACCAAACGTGGTGCGTCGGCGCCCGATGGCGCGGCATCGACCTGGTCCCGCGCATGCTCGAACTCTTCACCACGCACCCGACCTACCCCACCACCGAGAAGGTGCGCATCGATGTGCTGAAACGCTTTGGCTACTACTCCACCGAATCCAACGGCCATCTGTCGGAATATGTGCCGTGGTACCGGAAACGGATTCCCGAGATTGAGCAATGGATTGACCTATCCAGCTGGATCAATGGCGAAACCGGGGGCTACCTGCGCGTCTGCACCGAAGGCCGCAACTGGTTTGAATCGGATTTCCCCAACTGGCTAGCGCAAGATCCACCCGTTTTCAGCGCCGACAAGCGGAGCGACGAACACGGCAGTTACATCATCGAGGCGCTCGAAACCGGACGTGCATACCGGGGCCATTTCAACGTGACGAACCATGGGGCGGTACCCAACCTCAACTGGGACGCCATCGTGGAAGTGCCGGGGATTGTGGACCGCAACGGCATCCATGTCCACCGCTGCGACCCGCTGCCCCTCGCCTGCGCCGCCACCTGCACCGCAAGCATCGATGTCCAGCGCATGGCTGTTCAGGCCGCTGTCAACGGCGATCCCCTCCTCTTCAAGCAAGCCCTGCTGCACGACCCGCTCACCGGCGCGGTCTGCGACCCCGAGGAAATCTGGCAAATGGGGGACCACCTGCTGGTCGCCCAAGCGCAGTGGCTGCCCCAGTATGTGGCGAGCGGGGCGGTCGACGCCGCACGCGCCAATCTCGCCGCACACGAGGCCAACGGCACCCGGGTGGCCCTGCGCACCGATTTTCACGGGGCAGCGCGCCAACACACCAAAACGGTCGAGGAGATGCAGGCTGCCAAGGAAGAGGCCCGGGCCAACGCACAAGCCGCCGACAAGGGCAAAATGACCCAAAACGCCTGAGCCGGAGGAAGCCCTGGGGCGGTACTCGATCCCACGCCACCCTGCGGGAACACCGCATCTCCAACAGGGAACCGGTAAAACAACGGTTACCGGAAATACAATCCCCCTGTAAAGTGGACTCGTCGCGGTCCGGGATGTTCCCAAGGGGCCGGGTGCTTTCCGGACCGCCGATGCCCCCCGGAGTTTCCGAGATCCCTCGGTGACAACGCCCAACCCAATGCCCCACCACGCCACGCCCGAGCCGGACCCCCTTCCCCTCGTCGTCGATCTCCACCGGATCGCCAACCGCGCCCGACAACACGGCAGCGCAGACACCCGCTACCGGGAGTGGTTGAAGGAACGTTCCCCGCTCTCCAACGACCAGTTGGACCGTTTGGTGGAACACATTCGGGCCGACGTGGAACCCCGCATCGACTGCGTCGCATGCAACCATTGCTGCCGGACGCTGCAGGTGGTGGTCGACCGCAAGGACATCGCCCGCTTGGCGCGTCGCCTCGATGTCCAAGCGGAGCACTTCGCCGACGAATATGTCGACACGGCCCCGGACGGAGTCCAGCACCTGCGCAGAAGGCCCTGCCCGTTCCTCGGCCAAGACGGTGCCTGCACAGTCTACGAAGACCGACCGCGGGCCTGCCGCGACTACCCCTACCTCGACACCCCGCGCATCCGCGCCCGCAGCCTGACGGTCCTCGAGAATGTCCCGCACTGCCCGATTGTCTTCAATGTGTGGGAACGTCTGAAAGCCGAACATCCGGCTCCGGATCCGGTTCCAACGCCCGACAGGGCCTCGCAGGCCGCCATCCGTCCACCGCGCAAGCCACGCCGTTCACCACGTCCGTAGACACCGTACTGTCCAAAGGTGGCCTGTGACCGGGTACGCCACACCGCTCGGGAGAACATCGACAAAAGGGCCTGCGGGGAATTCCCCGCAGGCCCGTCCACAGTCCGGTGGGATCGCCCCCGTCAGACGAAGCGCACTTCCCAAGGCTCGAGCCAGGTGCCCTTGCCCGAGATACCCACCTTCTGCATCTCCCGGGTGCGGTTGATCAGCACCAATTTTCCGCCGAAATCGAACGCCACCAGCGGCGAGACCAGTCCGGCATGGCTGATCCGCACCGCACGGACCGGCTTGCCCTCGAGCGCCTTCAGACGTTCGACCATCTTGGTGGCCAGGCCGGGACCGAAGTCGAATTGCATGGAGCGCACACCCGCGAGGGCGCTGTAGCCCACCACCGCCGCCGCCCACGCGGCACCGAACGATCCGGAGTTGCGCGGATCGGCCTTCGGGGACGGATGGCTGGTCTTGATCGCGACGTGCACGATGTCGACCGGCTTGCCGGGCGCGATCGCACGCGCCGAATCCGCCAATTCACGAATGCAAGGCGCATTCTCCCAGCAGGTGTCGTCGTCGATCAGGTGCTCCACGGGGTAGTACGCAAACGACACGGCGTCCTTGGCACGGGTCTTCTCACGCTCGTGGTTCACCGGATGGAAGCCACGGCGCTCCGCACGGGTGACTGGCGACAGCCTGGGAACCACCCCCGCCGGCCCCTCCGGCCCCATCACATAGCTCGCCTCGTCGTCGACATACGTGTACTTGCCGTAGCCTTCAGGCGAAAGCGTAATCTCCTGGGTGAATCGTTGCCCGCCCTTGAGCTTCGGATAGGCGTACGGCATGGTCGCGTAAGCCTTGAAGCTGCTGTCGGAGAAATTGCGCTGGTCCTCCATCGAGAACACCCCGTCGCCGTCCAGGTTCACCAGGATTCCCTGGCCCGGACCACGGCGCGAGCGGATCCGCAGGAAACGTTCCTCGAAGGTCAACGGCGCATTCACCTGCTTCGGGAAGACCCCTTCCTTGGTGACACCCGCCTCCGAAACCAATTCGTATTCCGTGCCGCAAACGTCGGGGGTCCCGAACAAGACACATAGCCCGACACGGTTGCCGTCGAAGTCGCGGGTGGGCATACCGGACGCTCGGAAACGGATGGTGCCGTCGGGATCGCCGAAGATTTCCGCAGACCATTTGTAGCCGCCGTCGGAGTCGTACCCCGCCGCGCCCCGCTCGCAAACCGCATCGAAGCGGATCACAAATCGATCTTCGCCGATGTCGCAGGAAAAATTCGGGAACGTCGGCTGCAGGGTATCCCAAGTCTTGGTGCGCACCGCAAAGAAGATGCGCCGCACCAGTTCGACGTTGCCGATTTTCAGGTAACGCAGTTCGCCGTCGGCGAAACGGCAGCGCAGGGGGCCTGCGCGCAATTCGGTTGTCGCGATGTCCATGTCCGGATTATATCGGTCCCAGCCTCTCGTTTGGTCCGTTGTTGATGCGGAACGGTGCAAGGCGCCGCACTGTCCTGCGGACACACGGGAACGGCCACCGGGTCGCCCCCCAATCTCGCCAGGGGATTCTCATGACGAAGGATCCCTCGTCCGCGGTTCGGCATACCCCGCAATCCTGCGCGCTTTTTTAGTGGGTCCGATACGTTGGCACGAACCTTGCAAACCCTTGGGGACGTGAACATCTCGTGGTTCGAAAACAGTGATCGGACGGGGAACGGTACTCCGTCGCTGCTGACCGCCCAGCAGGGCCCCTTGTCCGGCGACTCCAAGTTGTACGGCGCCGTGAAGCGCGGTGTCGACATTGTGTTGTCGTCGCTGGCCCTGGCGGCGCTCTCCCCGGTGTTCGCGGTGGTTTCCGCCGCCGTCGCACTCGAGAGCCGCGG
>CAZYBA010000123.1:5150-8547 GCA_964646105.1 uncultured Armatimonadia bacterium | reverse complement strand
GCCTCGATCACGTTCGCGATCGTGAACGTTTTCCCGGTGCCGGTTGCGCCGAGCAACGTCTGCAGACGCAGGCGCGACTCGAGTCCATCGGCCAACCGCGCGATCGCGCCAGGCTGGTCTCCCGACGGCGTGTAACCGGATATGACTTCGAATCTGCCTTTGTTCGCCATGGTGAAGCCCCCCCGAAGGAGGGAAACTTCATTCTACCGGGACGATGGGACGGGGACGTCGCTGCCATATTCCGGCGATCAGCAATGCCAGCAACGGCTCCAACGGCGCAATGAACCGATGGTTGCTGAACGTCAGCACGTGAACAGCCGTCAATCCAAGCACCGGAAGCCCGAGTATCCACGATTCGATTTCCTGCCGTCGCTTCCACCAGCCCCACAAGGCGGCACCCAAAAGCAGCGGTCGCAACAGCAAGACGACCTTGATAAGGGAACTCTCCTGACTGTTTCGGTACCCGGGCAAGGACCACGGTCCCCATAGTTCCCAAAGGGATTCCGCACGCTGACGAATATACTTTGCCGGTTGACTCGTGGCGAATCGAATGTAAGTCTGGACGGCCTTCCGTTGTTCATCTTTAGGAAACAAGCGGAATTGGGTGGCGCTGCTGTTCGATGTGATGGCGATCAGCAGGTTGTTCATCGGCGCCTCAGGTGCTTTGACAACACCGGCCCGTTCTGAACCGAACATCAGCATCGCCCCCACGGCAAAACCTGCACAAACGGCCGCGGTTCCGCGCGCCGGCAATCTCTTCAATAGTAACAGCGCAAGCAGCAGTGGAAACGCAAAACTGAACGAGGGACGGACCGAAACAGTCATGTGGATCAGGAGTCCCGCTCCAACCTGGTACCAGAGGAATCGCTTGTCGTTCCAGCGGCCGTCACGCACAGACTCGAACAATAGCCCGACCGCTGCCAGAAAAAGCAATTGGGCAGGGACTTCGCTCATCACGAGTTGGACATAGCGCAACTGATGGGGAAAAACGGACAGAAAAACAACCGCGGCGAGCAGCGGACGCGTGGTTTCCCCCAACCAACGGCGACCGAGGAACCAAGTAAGGACCACCGTTGCCGTTGATGCCAGAACGTTCATTCCGATGACGAACGGAATCAGTTCACGTTGGGACAGCACAATGCGCGGGATTGCCAGCAACAGCGGGTAGCCATTGGGAAACGAGGCCACCGGTTCGCCATCAACAAGTACACGGTCGAATCATGCACCAGTGGGTTGCCCCCGGTCATAAATCCGACGGCGACACGCAGGAACAAGGCAATCGTTGCGATTGCGACAACCAACCGGGTTTCCGAGGACTTGAAATCCATAGTCCCCTTTTCGGTTTACCGGCGCTCGTTAATCAGGGGGCCGCGCGCAAAGCCTTGTCGAGACGTTCCAGATCCGCGTCCGATCCGGCTCCGCCTTCCGGGCCCGAGATGTAGACAGTGCATCGCACGGATCCTGCCCATGCGGACAATCGAGCCGCTTGAATATTCCATCCACAGAGCGTGATCGCTCGGCAAAGCGCGTGCACAGAACCTGTGCCGCTCGGGAGGCGTATGTCTACGAGAACATACTGACCATCGACACTGCGCAAGGTCATCGTACGCGGCGAACCGATCAATGCGGCCGGCCTGCGCCGTCGGGCGATCAGGTCACCCACGGTCTCGCGTCCCGACAAGACATTCGACAAGGCGCTGTGCACTTCCACCTGAAGAGGGCGATCCAAGCCACGATCGCGATGGTCGACACGCAACGTGTCGACGACCAACGGACGGGAATCAGTGGACATGCGGGTGAAGACTTGCGCGGCGTGCAGGCGGATGTCGAAGGCGTACAGGACGCCGGTCACTTTGGCGAGCAAACCGGGCGCAGGGTCGTCCCACGCGACCATCGTCATCTCGGTTTCACGATCGGCCGCGTTACCCCGGAATTCACTCACCATCGGCAAGGATTCGTCGGAACCGACCAATGCCCGGGTCATCTCGAGATGCAGCCCCATCTCGTCGGGCGTGGTGTTGAACAGGTAGGCCGCCGGCATCCCGTCGGTGTGCCGCCGTACTTCGTCAGGATCCAATGTGTTGTTGTTTTCCGTGAAGCGCCGACGCAGTCGGTCACGGAGCAAATCAAGTTTTCGAATCTCCTGTGCCGGATCCGATGTCGACTCGGACCCGATACGCGCCTCGCACCGTTGCACAAGTTCATCGAGTAGACGTGCCGAAGCACTGGACCAGACTCCCGGACCGACGGCGGAAGTATCCGCCCAAGTCAGCAGGTACAGCATGCGTAGCATGTCGGAGTCAGGCACTACCGTCAGGACTTCCCCAATTGTTTCTGGGCGGGAGAGGTCGCGCAGGCGGGATATCTCCGCAAGAAGAAGATGGTGACGCACGAGAAGAGTCACCCTGTCGGTCATGGTCTGGTTGCATCCAAGACGTCCGCATATCTCCTGGACACGCTCGGACCCCGTTACCTCGTGCGGTGCACGACGACCGTGACGGTCTCGTGACCACTGTTTCCCTATGTCATGGAGCGCAAGTGCCAGGATTAGGGTCGCGGGCGATTCGAGTGTCGTGTAGACGTATCGGTAGGCTTCCAACGCCGGCTCGGGCGGGGCCTCTGGACGCAGACGGCTTATGTTCGCGATCGCACGCAGGGTGTGCTCACCTACGGTATGGCCGTGGGCGGGATCGTACGGGATCAAGCGCAGGCAGTCGGACAATTCCGGCAGCATCCGGGCGAGCAGGCCACACCGTTCCAACCTGCGAAATGTCCGGTGGATGTCCCCATCCTCCCCAAGCAGATCGACCAGCAAGCGCCCTGCGTCGGGCGTCCGGAAATCGGTCCCGAGGGATTCGATCGACTCGACGGTCGCCGGGGCCAGTTCAAGATCGTATTCCTGACAATGCCGCATGGCCTCCATTGGCCAAAGCGGATTCGCCTCAGCGGCAGCCGGTTCCGTGATGACGACAGTCCGCCGCAGCGATGCCAGCCCGCTCGATCCGAGATTGAGGGGCGCATCGAGGCAGCGGCTCATTACTTTCAGTCCGAGACGGTCGACCGTTGCGGCGTGCTCGTAGTGATTGGCCATCCATTTCTCGACGGGCGGCGCGTAGTCGTCACCGACGATACCGAACCGCTCCGCCAAGGCTTCCTGCCTGGCAATGCTGAGTCGATCACGGCGCTCGTTCGCGACAATATGCAGGGCGTGACGCGTCTTCCAGAGATGTTCCCGGCCGGCGCGCAATTGACGCATTTCGTCCGGTGTGAGCATTCGCCGGCGAGCCAGGTCGCGCCAGAGAGCATCCCCCGATCGCTGAAAACGCGCCTGCGCCATCCAGAGCGCGCTTTGCACGTCGCGCAGCAAGGGACAGTAACCGTAAGCGGTACGGTGACT
>CAZYBA010000123.1:0-5140 GCA_964646105.1 uncultured Armatimonadia bacterium | reverse complement strand
CTTTGCACGTCGCGCAGCCCCCCTGCCCCCTCCTTGACATCGGGTTCGACGACAAACGGCGAGTCGCCGAAGCGGGCTCGGACACGTTGACGCTCGACCTCCTTGCGGAACAGGAAGTCGGCGACTGGAATGGACTCCTGCCAGAGCCGTTGGAAACGGTCGAAGAGGTTCCGATCGCCGCAGAGGAACCGGGCATCCAGCATCGCCGTCTGGGTCTGATGATCGATGCCGCCTTTGTCGAGGTCGGAAATATGGCGGTAGGAGTAGCCGACTTTGATGCGTGCCCCGGCCAGAAGGACATCCATCACAAGTCGGAACGCCTCGCGCAGGACGGCCGGATCGTCGTCTCGATCGACCACGAATGTCAGGTCAATGTCGGAAAACGGCGCGACGACACGCTGGCCGTACCCACCCGTTGCGACCACGGCTATGCCATGGGTCGGTTCGCCGGCACGGTCGGCGGCAAGATCGAGGATGCGCCGGACCAGCGAATCGATCAGGTCCGAATGCGCTTCTCCCCACAGGCGTCCGCCAGTCTCCGGCTGCCAGAGAGATCGCAGGTGGACGCGCAATGAAACCAGTTTGGCGGCGAGTTCCTTTTCGTTGTCGATCCCGTGGAAGACATCGCCGTAGCGGGGAAACATTTGGACGATTGTATCATCGGCCGATTTATCTGGTAGAATCGTCAAATAGTGCCAATGGTGTGTGGCGTTTGCGATTGTTTCCTCGTCATGCAGACATTGGACATCGGGGTCGCGGATCCTTTGGAGGAAGACGGAATGATTTCGACTACGACCGCTTTGCGTGCAATCTCGTTTACCGCTGTTGTGGGGACACTGGTTCTGGCGCAGTCTACGGCGTCTGCCCAGAGCAAGTTGATCGAACGCAACTTGGCCGGGGTCAAGTTGAACAGCGAATCGCGCAAGGTGCTTGCCAAGTTCGGCAACCCCAACGAAATTTACATCGGGGACATTGGTGTGCGTGTTCCCGGAACGCCGGCTGGCGGGGGTGGTGCCGAAGGTGGCATGACCATGGGCGGCGGTGCCGCGGCCGGGGGGATGATGGGGTCGTCCATGATGGGCTCGATGATGGGTTCCATGATGGGTGGCGGCGGTGGTGGCAAGATGGGCGGAATGGCTTCGGGGCCCGCACCCTCGATGGCGGGCGGTTCCGGTGCGGCGATGATGGGCGGTTCCGCCGGTCCGTCGGCCGGGGGGATGATGGGGTCCTCCATGATGGGCTCGATGATGGGGTCCATGATGGGCGGCTCGATGCGCGGGCCCGGTGGAATGCCGATGGGTGGAATGGCCGGGGGCATGGGCGCCGGCAAGGGTGGAGACGAAGGCGGCATGACGCTCGGTTCGCCCGGCGGGGGGAGCATGGGCATGGGCGGAATGGCGGGTGGAGCGGCCGCTTCGGGCGGAGGCATGGGTGCATTCGGTCGCAACGAATCGCTGGTTGCCCGCCAACAGGAAGTGACCTGGGTCTTCAACCGTCTGATCAAAGACACGAAGGGACAAAATACCGCGGTCTCCTACGAGTTCCTGATCAACCCGTCGGGTAGTGTCAGTCAGATTCGTTGCTTGGGTTACCAGTCACCACGGACGCCCAACGTTTCGACCCCGGGAATTGTCACGGAGCGCGGAGCGCCTTGGTTCGACGTACGCTGACATTTTGAAGGCCTATGGACAACCGGAAGGGTACGAGAAGGAAGGGAACATTTTGGTCCTCTCCTATCCGAAACGCCACGTCCAATTCCAGTTGATCAACCAGCAGGAACAAGCCAGCCCCGTCAAGGCTGCTTACAAGGTCATCGCCATCACTATTGCGACCGTCGAAGGTTGATTGTGGTGTGTTCGCCGTCGGATTGCTCGTGACGAATGGATGATGCAGACAAGGATCTGATTCGCAATCGCATACCGATCGTTGATCTTGTCGCTCGTTACACAACCCTACGGCGGTCCAGCAACCGCTACAAAGCCCTCTGTCCATTCCACTCGGAACGCACACCGTCGTTCCATGTGGACCCCGACAGAGGGCTTTGGCATTGCTATGGCAGCTGCTCGACCGGCGGGGACATTTTTGCCTTCCTAATGAAGGCGGAAGGTATTGGATTCCGAGAGGCGCTTGAACGCCTCGCGGAGGCGTGCGGAGTTGTCCTTTCACGACAAGGGCGGTCGCAGGAAGAGGTCCAACGCGAACGCGACCAAAAGAGTCGTTTGCTGGAATCCAATGCGGTTGCCGGACGGTTTTTCCGCGATTGCCTGAAAAACACCCCTGCCGCACTTCAATATGTCGCCAACCGCGGTATCGATCATGCCGCCCGCGAAAAATTTCAGATCGGTTACGCGCCCGACGCCTGGGACTCCCTCGCAATCCATCTTCGTCAACAGCGGATTGCCGCAGACGATGCAGAGTCGGCAGGACTGATCCAACCCAGCCGTCGATCTGGCGAATGGACAGATCGCTTTCGCGATCGACTGATGTTCCCCATCCACGACACCCAGGAGCGAGTTGTTGCCTTCGGTGGACGCCTGATTACCCCCCGTGAGAACGCACCCAAGTACCTGAACTCGCCCGAAACGGCGCTCTTTTCCAAAAGCAAGGTCCTCTTTGCACTGCCATGGGCTCGGAAGGCCATCGCGTCGAGCGACCAAGTCGTCGTGGTGGAGGGGTATATGGATGCGGTGGCAGCCCATCAGGCCGGCTTTGAAAATGTCGTCGCAACACTCGGTACCTCCTTGACCAAGGATCATGTTCTCACGCTGTCGCGTTACTCCCGGAGCATTGTCCTGTCCTTCGATGCCGATGACGCCGGGGTCAAGGCCGCATTGCGGGCCGCCGAGACGATCCGATCGGCTGGGGATGATTTCAATCTGCGGATTCTGGCGCTTCCTCCCGGGGATGACCCCGACAGCATGATCCACCGTGGCGATGTCGCACTCTTTCGACAGGCGATCGCCAATGCACGATCGTTGGCCGAATTTCGAATCGAGGCATTGCGGCGTCGATTTGCATTGGATGACGATCAGGGCAAGACGGATTTCCTTCGCGAGGCACTCGCTCTTGTGGCACAGTTGGCATCACCGGTTGAAGAGGACCATCTGCTCCGGACTCTGGTCCCCTTCCACCCGTTTTACGCCCGAGGCGGCGGACGGGCCGAAAGCGCGCTGCGTTCGGAAGTGGATCGCCTGCGGCGAAGCACAGGTAATTCTGCCTCCACCCCACTGGAGTATCCGATCAGACAACCTTACCAACGACCTGGTCCGCCTCGATTTGAAAAATCCCCCTGGAATCGCGGGGCGCGGGACGGATCACCACAGCGGTGGTCCTTGCGCGAGAGACCGGGAGAGCAGTTCGCAGCGACGGCGCTGTCGGGTGTTGATGCTACAACGCGTGCGGAGAGGACCTTGTTGCGTGCCTTGATTGAACCGACCATGCGGCATCTGATTAACGCGTTCACGGCGTCCCAGGAGATCGGGGCTCTGTTCGGGTCAGAGCTACACCGGGGGCTCGCCGCATTGTTGACCGAGAAACCCGACCCTGACATTTCGCAGTTGACGTCGCCGGAATTGGTTGCGCTGTACACGGAACTCAGCGTGGGAACGTCGTCGGAAGAGCCACTCGACGACGAGGCGGTTCGAGGATGTTTCGATTTTTTGGTACGGAACCAAGCGGATCTGCAAGCCCGGCAAATCATGGAGTTGGGCCAGGATCAGGCGTCCGAACTGGGCACCGAGGATTTGCGAAATTGGTACCGGTTGTTACGCGAAAAAAAAGGCCAGCCGCCCGCCTGAATCGCGTCGCGATGGGTTGAGGACATCGGTTTTATCTAGGGGATTTTCGGTCCGCCACCCGGGTCACCGCCGGATGCTATACTCGGGTGAATGGTCCCCGTTTTTTCCGATTTGTTACGCAGTCGAATCCTTGTCCTCGATGGATCGATGGGCGTTTTGCTGCAAAGGCGAGTAACGACCGAGGAAGGTTACCGCGGGGAGCGTTTCGCGAACCACCCGAGGGACCTTCGAAACAACACCGAAGCACTCTTGCTCCATAGCCCGCACTTGGTTCAGGAGGTACACGAAGCCTACCTGGCTGCAGGGGCTGATATCGTGGAGACATCGACATTCACGGCGAACTCGGTGGCCCAGGCGGACTACGCATTGGAGCCGTATGTTCGTGAAATGAACTTGGTTGCGGCGCGCATCGCCCGCGAAGCCTGCGCCAAGTTTTCCACGCCGGATCGCCCTCGGCTTGTCGCGGGCGCGATAGGGCCCTGCAATCGCAGTGCTTCGGTGGTGATCGATGCGGATCGTCCCGAAATACGCGGCATTGACTTCGAAGGGCTGCGTCGAGCCTATTCCGAGCAAGCCGAGGCGCTGATCGATGGTGGAGTCGATTTCCTGTTGTGCGAAACGACGTTCGACACACTCAACCTCAAGGCGGCGCTGTTCGCCATCGGCGAATTGTTCGAACGCGGCGTCCGCAACGTGCCCGTGGTCGCGTCCCTCTTCATCGATCAATCCGGCGGGAATTTGTCTGGACAAACGGTGGAAGCGGTATGGAACTCGATTCGCCATTTCCCCCTTTCGGCGGTTGGCGTCAATTGTTCGATGGGTCCGGATTTGCTTCGCCCCCATGTAGAGCTGCTACACCGTATCGCGGACGTCCCGATCATCGCGTATCCCAACGCAGGACTTCCCAATCCCCTCTCCGAAACCGGGTACGACATGGGGCCCGAACAGATGGCTCCGATGCTGCGCGAATGGGCCGAACTCGGTTGGCTCAATATCGTTGGCGGCTGTTGTGGCACGACCCCGGAACACATCGAGGCCATCGTCGCGGCGGTCGATGGACTTGCGCCGCGCACGATTCCGGATTTGCCGGCGACCCTGCGTCTCGCAGGAACACAGCCCCTCACCGTTCGCGAGGAAACCAATTTCATCAATGTCGGCGAACGGTGCAATGTCGCCGGAAGCAGTCGCTTCCTCAAGTTGATTCAGGAGGACCGATTCGAGGACGCGTTGGCGGTTGCCCGCGAACAAGTCGACAACGGCGCTCAGATTTTGGACGTCTGCTTCGATGACAAGGGAATGCTGGATCGAAACCGGTCAATGCGTCATTTCCTGACATTGATCCA
>CAZYBA010000122.1:4794-8582 GCA_964646105.1 uncultured Armatimonadia bacterium | reverse complement strand
CCCTCCTGAATTCAATCTCCACCTTACCAAGATTGGCAGCCGGGTGTCTACGCGATGACCGAACGAAAATCGCGAGCCTCCTTGCCGGGCTTCGCGAGTCCGTGGCAATGGAAACGCCCGGTCCGCCTACGCCCCTATTCAAAACGGGTCGGCGCCTAGTTGGCGCATGGAGTCGACCACGGTTTCAGGCCCGTGGGTGGGCGTCACGGTACGCCGCGCGCAGGCGATCGGTCGCGAGGTGGGTATAGATTTGCGTGGTCGTGACGCGGGCGTGTCCTAGCATTTCCTGAATCGCACGGATGTCTGCTCCACCGGAGAGTAGGTGGGTTGCGAACGAGTGGCGCAGCCAGTGCGGCGAGGGTATCCGACCCAGCCCCGCCTTTGCGGCATGACGACGGACCAACCGCCACGCTTGTTCGCGACGAATAGGGAAGAGCCGGTCGACCGCACGCAATTGCGAATTTTGGGCCAGATGCAGGCGGACGGCATCGCGCGCCGGCTCGCCGACCGGAACTCTGCGCTCCTTGTCACCCTTGCCCCGAACACGGACCCATCCCCGCTCCAGGTCGAGGTCGGCGCGGCGCATATTCACCAGCTCCGATACCCGCAACCCGGATGCGTACAGCAGCTCCAGCATCGCAGCGTCCCGAATTCCTGTCCGGGTGGTGCGGTCCGGCGCCGACAACAAGCGGACGACGTCCTCGATTCCCAAGGTCTTCGGCAACCGACGTGGCGGGCGAGTCGGCGACGCGCAGAGGGGGACCGGGTTCAATTCCGCCTGACCTTCGCGCTCCAGGAAGCGTCCCAGGCTGGACAACGTCGCACGGTGGCGGGCAAGGGACGCCGGGCCCAGGCCTGCGGTGCGCAAGGTCGCCAGATGCTGCTCGATTCCGGCCGGCGTGAACCGCAGCCCGGACTCGAACCATCGCTGCAAATCTCGGCGGTAAGCAACAATCGTGTGCAGGGAGAGTCGACGTTCGGCCTCGAGATGCTGCAGGAACCGGGCGGCTTGTTCCCGGGAGACTGTCATGGTGACTTTGGCCCCGAATCCGGATCGAAACCGGGGGATCGCAACCGTTTCCGGGAAACGTCCGCGTGCCATCCGCAAAGATCCCGCGCGAGTGGTGCCCCTGCCCGCAGCAACCAACGCGCCATTTGGTTTTGCCAGTCTTCCGGAAGGTTGGAGGGGAAATGGTCGCGCAACTGCTCCGCGGTTTCGAACCCGTAGGAATCCCGTAGCAACGCGACCGCCTGCGGTGGCAACGAGCGCACCATCAGCAAATGGTCGATCGGGACGCTTTGGGCGCTGTGACGTGGCATCCTGCGAGAACCTCCCGGATCGGTTTCGGTCCGTGAAGGACTTTCGTCGGAAACCGCCTGGTGTATCGTCTGGTTCCCGATTCGGCCGGCCGTTTCGATCTCGGGGACGTCCAGGAAAACGTCGCCACCGATCGCCGGATGCTCGCGGAGCGGAAGGTCGGCGTCCAAGGTCGTCAACGCTGCGAGATCCGGCACCGTACCGTTTGTTCCACGCAGAGCGTCGCGCAAGTAGGCCAGACGTTCCTTGAGGACGTCGAATCGCCGTGCATTGGCGAGAATCTCGAGTTCCTCGAATATCGCGCACCCGGATAATGAATCACTTGTCCCGGAAGGAAACAAAAGGCGTTTCCCGAGGGGGTGACGTTCGGCGAGGAAGGGATCTCTGGCCAGCGCCTCCAGGGACGTCCGGAGCAGCAGGCATTCGATGCGCTCGGACAAGCGATCCGAATCGGGATGGTCCGGGTCCCGCAGGGTGATCCGGCATGCCAGACCGTCCGTCGTGATCGCAATCCGGTCCGCGGACCAATCGCCTTCCTGATCCATGGTCCCTTCTCGCTGCAGCAACGTGTCGAGGAGTGTCGTCGCGGCACGGCGAAGCATGGTGGGGTAGTCCAGCCACGCGTTCACCCAGGCCGACAGGGTCACCCACGGACGGTCGAAGGAAACGTGGGAAGCGGACTGCGTGCTCACTCGTCCCCCGGAAGACCGTAACGCGCCTGCGTGTGTCCGGCGACATGCGCCCAGCGTTGGTTGCCGAAATCGTAGTGCCACCACTCGGCGTGGTAGTTGGTGAACCCGTGCGCGGACATCGTGTGGAACAGGATTCGCCGTAGTCGGCGGGCCTCGGGCTGTGCGGACGTTTCCTCGAAAAACCGGGTTGCCGAAGCGTCGGTTGCCGAGTCGAACGGCGAGCCGAAATCGGGGATTTCGCCCGTGTCTCGGTTGAACAAACTGACATCCACCGCACCCCCGCTGCGATGGGGGGGCGGAGCGCTCGGATCCGAAACCGGACGCGCCACAAAGCGGGCCGTCTCGTGGTCCCAAAGTTCCTGCGACCCATCGGGAAAGAGCGACTGGACTTCGGCGTGGCGTTCGTCCCAGAGAGCCTGCTGGACCGACAAGGGCCGGTGACCGTCGTGGACCAGCAAGCCCCATGGTTCCGGAAGTGCGTGCGATACCCGTATCAACCGTTCAAGGACGCCTTGTCGGACCCGGATGCAGTCCGGGGCACCAGGGATCTTGCGTTGGTGATAAACGGGGCGGGCTAGCAGGCGAGGATGGTTGTCGGGAACGACCTGCAGCGCCTCGCCGCATTCGTCAACGGGAATGTGACGCCAACCGGGGGATTCGATCCACGGGAGAATCGGGGAGTTTTGCACGATAGTCAGCGGCTGGCGTCGGGCCGGCGGGCAGCCCAGCGGCAGCCTTGCAGGTTCAGACGAGCGACCTCGGGTTGGGCTACGACTTCGGCGCTGTGTCCCAACGCATTGTAAAAGACCCTTCCTGCACCGTAGGTCTTGGTCCAGACGGTTGGCATGTCGACCGGACCGTTGCCGGCATGGGGACCGTCGGCGACCGGGAATCGTGTGGTCGCCAATGTGCGCACAGCCGGGTCCACGTGCAGGTAGTACTGTTCCGAAACCACCGGAAAACAGCGCGGAACGCCTTGTGTGATCGCATGGTCCGGATCACGGATCTCCACGCTGTACTCCACACCGTCGTTGCCCGGATGGGACACCCACTGGCCTCCGGTAAGGAAATGCCATTCGGTTTCCGTGCGGAACGCGTCGCACATGCCCCCGTGGCAACCTGCCATGCCAACCCCCGAACGAACGGCGTTCAGCACGGGGTTCAACTGATCGGGTGCAATTGAGCCCATGGTCCAAATGGGAACGATGAGGTCGATCTCCGCTTCAATGTCGATTTCCCGGAACGCGTCAAGCGTGTCCGACAGCACGACTTCAAATCCATCCTCGGTCAATTGCCGCTGGTAGATCGCCGCAACCGCAGCGGGTTGGTGACCATCCCACCCTCCGTACACGATCAACACGCGTCCGCTCGACATCTCGCTTGCTCCCATCGCCTTCCCCGTGTCGCGACCCAACTGCGACGCGAAAGCTTTGACGCCCATTCTACCGGGGGGAGGGGGCGTGTCGGTGGTCGGGAACTTGTGACGGAGCAGGAGAAGCCTTCGGGTGCGATGCTGGGTTCGTCAACACGTGCATCCTCCGGAGGGAGAACGATTCGGGTTTAGGCCGTCTCGAGCAATCCGCGTCCCGCGAGCACTTGTTTCAGATACCGGCCGGTATGGCTTGCCGGAACCTTGGCGACTTCCTCCGGCGTACCGGTAGCGACCACCCGACCGCCACCGTCGCCGCCTTCGGGGCCCATGTCAATCAGCCAGTCGGCGCACTTGATGACATCGAGATTGTGCTCGATGACCAGCACTGTGTTGCCCGCGTCGACGA
>CAZYBA010000122.1:3105-4784 GCA_964646105.1 uncultured Armatimonadia bacterium | reverse complement strand
ACGTTTGGAGAGTTCGGTCGCCAGTTTGACCCGCTGGGCTTCCCCACCGGAAAGCGTGGTGGCGGGTTGGCCAAGTTGGACGTAGTCGAGTCCGACCTCGGCGATGGTTCGCAGTTTCCGTGAGATCGCCGGTACCGCTTCGAAGAATTCGACCGCCTCCCCGACTGTCATCGCCAGGACATCCGAGATGGATTTGCCTTTGTATTTCACTTCGAGGGTCTCGCGGGAGTAGCGCTTGCCCTTGCAGACCTCGCAGGGCACGTAGACATCCGGCAGGAAGTGCATTTCGATCTTCAGGATGCCGTCGCCCTTGCACGCCTCGCAGCGCCCGCCTTTCACATTGAACGAAAATCGTCCCGGGCCGAACCCGCGCATTCGGGCTTCCGGGGTTCCCGCGAAGAGTTCGCGGATCAGGTCGAACACGCCGGTATAGGTGGCGGGATTGGAGCGTGGGGTACGCCCGATGGGGGATTGGTCGATGTCGACGACCTTTTCCACATGCTCGATCCCATCGATTCCGTCGTGCGCCTCCGACACCATGTGGGACCGATGGAGCGCGTTCATCAGCCGGGGGTGCAGGGTTTCCTGGACTAGGGTCGATTTCCCGGAGCCGCTGACTCCGGTGACGCAGACAAATTTACCGAGCGGTATGTCGACATTCACCTTCTTGAGGTTGTGTCCACGTGCGCCGCGGACCGTGAGTGTCTTGCCGTTGCCGGGGCGCCGGACGGCGGGGATTTCGACCTTGCGACGCCCGGAGAGGAATGCGGCGGTGGCGGATTCGGGGGCGTCCAGGATGTCGCGCGGCGCTCCCTCGGCGACAACACGTCCGCCGTGCACACCCGCACCGGGACCGATGTCGATGATCCAGTCGGCGGCAGCCATGGTTTCTTCGTCATGCTCCACCACCAGAATGGTGTTGCCCAGATCGCGCAGGCGCAGCAGGGTTTCGACCAGGCGGCTGTTGTCACGCTGGTGAAGACCGATCGAAGGTTCGTCCAGAATGTACAAGACGCCCATCAAGCCCGACCCGATCTGGGTGGCGAGTCGGATCCGCTGGGCCTCGCCCCCCGCGAGCGTTCCGGCGGAGCGGTCGAGTGTCAGGTAGTTGAGACCGACGGATTGAAGGAAGCCCAGCCGGGAACGTATTTCCTTGACAATCTGGCGGGCAATAATCTGTTCCCGTTCGGAGAGGTCCACCGCATCGAAGAACGCGAGTGCCTTCTCGACCGACAGTGCGGTGAGGGCGGAAATATCGAGGTCCCCGAACTTGACCGAGAGGGCTTCATCCTTGAGACGCCGCCCCTTGCAGGCCGGACATGGGCGGAGGCGACGATATTGCTCGAGGTCCTGTTTCATCATTTCCGACGTTGTGTCGGTGAGGGCGCGTTCCAGGATGTTCAGCACACCGGGGTACTCGGTATCGAAGTAGCGGGTCCGGCCCCAGCGATTGCGGTGCTCGATGCTGACATTGCCTTGCACCCCGTGGAACAGGGCGTTCCATTGTTCGGGGCTGAGTTGTTCGAGCGGCGTCTCCATGGTGAAGCCCAGCGTTCGCGCCACCGCATCGAAGAGCGCGGTGCGGTGTTCCGACATGATCTTGTTGCCGGATTTGTAAACGAAGTACTTCAGGCCGCCTTGACCGATCGAGAGCGAGCGGTCCGGGGCGATCAGGTCCG
>CAZYBA010000122.1:0-3095 GCA_964646105.1 uncultured Armatimonadia bacterium | reverse complement strand
ATTGCGTCCCGAGTCCATGGCAGGTTCCGCACGCGCCGTAGGGGCTGTTGAAGGAGAACGTTCTGGGTTCAATCTCGGGGAGGGAGATCCCGCAGTCGGCGCAGGCGAAATGTTCGGAAAACATTCGGGTTTCGGCACCGGCGATCTCCACCGCGACCATTCCCTTGCCCCGCTTGAGAGACGCCTCTACTGAGTCGGCGAGCCGTTTCTCAATGCCAGGACGAACCACAAGGCGGTCGACAACAATGTCGATGTCGTGCTGCTTGTACCGGTCCAGCGCCGGAAGATCCTCCGAGAGATCGTAGACCGTACCGTCTATGCGGACGCGGGCGAAGCCTTCCTTCCGGATGTCGTCGAGTTCGCGCTTGTACTCTCCCTTTCGCCCGCGGATCAGGGGCGCCATCACTTGGATACGGCATCCTTCCTCGAGCGCCATCACTTGGTCGACAATCTGGGACGGTTGCTGGCGCGCCACCAACGCGCCGCACTGGGGGCAATGGGGCCGACCCGCGCGGGCGTAAAGCAGGCGCAGGTAATCGTATATTTCGGTCACCGTGCCGACGGTCGAACGTGGGTTCCGGGACGTAGACTTCTGGTCGATGGAGACCGCCGGGGACAGACCGTCGATTTGGTCCACATCGGGCTTGTCCATCTGTCCGAGAAACTGCCGGGCGTAGGCGGACAGGCTCTCGACATAGCGTCGTTGCCCCTCGGCGTAGAGGGTGTCGAACGCCAGGGACGATTTGCCGGAGCCCGACAATCCGGTGATCACCACGAGTTTGTCGCGTGGGATTTCCAGATCGATGTTCTTGAGGTTGTTTTGGCGGGCGCCGCGGATGACGATACGGTCGTTGACGGACATGGCTTGGTTGGGGGGCGGAGGAAATGGAAAACGGGATTGCGATTCGGTACCGCGACCCGGGGATTGTGTCGACTCTCTTGGGAGGAACCCACGGGATACGCAATGGTTCCCGGAGATTGGCGGGGGGCGCCTGCGGACGTTACCGGCGTGCCGACAGGAGACAGGAAAACTGGCGGCAGCGGCAACGCGGAGTGTATCCGACCGTTCCGTAGGGGTTCAACCCGATCACGGGATCAGGAAATCGGCAGGGATCGGGGTGCCAGTGCGCAGGCGGTGCTTTCGTTCCGACCATGCCCGCTCGAAAACGGCCGACAGCAGAGGGTCCCACGCGCAGTAGGCTTCGGCGAGGTCTTCCCACCCGACCAATTGGCGGCCTTCGGATTCGGCAGTGGGAACAAACGTTCCCCAAGACTGGACATCGGCGATGTAGGCCACTGAAATCCGGGCTGGACGATCCGGCGCCTGAAGGCGGTAGTGGCCTAGCAATACGGGAGTCCCGATCGCAATTCCGGCCTCCTCGTGCGCCTCCCGACGCACTGCCTGATCGGCTTCTTCGCCCGGTTCGATGCGGCCGCTCGGTATACACCATCCACGCCCGACGATATTCGCAAGCACCAGGCGGTCGCCGTAGAACGGAAAGACCAACGCGGCGAATGGTCGCGGTGTCGGGGGGGGCGGGGTCGGGTTAAAGACAACCTTTTCGTCGCCCCATTGCACTTCCGGGAACCCGGTCGCAATATCGCCGGGGAATCCGTTTTCAGCCACCGGGCAACAGATCGGTAAGGTCTCGTGCGAACAGATCGATGTGTCCGCAATCCCGACAGACACGTGCTTTCACTCCGGATGTCGTCCAGGGAATGACACCGAGGAATCCATCCGGCTTCCCGGCGATCACAATGCGAGCGTCGTGATTGCCGCTCTGCAGCTTCCCCACGGTAGTTTCACCTCCGCAGAGGCGGCATCGGGTATCCGAATCGGGCATTTGAGAATCCTGTTCCAGGGTCCTGCACGGGACGTATGCCGCATCCGTTCGCAATATGAACCGGGTGCGCGGTTTCCCTCCGGAATGGAAGGGGATCCATTCGATCGGACCGGGACTATTCTACCCGTGTCGGACCGGTGGGCAACCCCGTGAACGGTTTGCGCCGCGGTCGGAGCGCGTGGTAACTTAAACGCGCGATCGGGCCTGTGGCTCAGCTGGGAGAGCGCTGCATTCGCATTGCAGAGGTCAGGGGTTCGAATCCCCTCAGGTCCACTTAGACGGCCGGTGGTTTCCTTGGAAGCCCCGGTCGTTTTCGTATCCGCGGGACATCGCCTACCGGCGTCGACCCCTTGGCAGCCGACCATGCCTGAGTTACCGATCCGGGTCCTCCATCTCGACCACACCGCCAAACTGAGCGGAGGCGAAATTGCGTTGGTCCGCATGCTGGAGGCCATCGACCGAACCCAAGTGCAACCCGTTGTGGTGTTGGCCGAGGACGGACCGTTGCGGGAAGCGTTGGAATCGATTGCAATTGAAGTCACGGTGCTCCCGCTCTCGGACGCGGTCCGTGATGTGCGCAAGGATGCCGTGGGATTCGGTTCGTTCGGCAAGGTGGGGGCGATGCTGGAATTCCTCCGCTACAGCAGGCGCATCGCGCGATTCGCGCGGGCGAACCGCTGCCACATCATCCATACGAACAGCCTCAAGTCCGATTTCTACGGTGGATTGGCAGGCCGATTGGCGGGATTGCCCGTGGTCTGGCACATGCGTGACCATATCGATGCGTCCTATCTTCCCAGGACCGCGGTAGCTGCGGTGCGAATTCTGGCACGGACATTGCCGCGGTTCGTCGTGGCGAACTCGGCCAGCACGTTGCGGCAACTGCTCCCGGAAACCAAAGGGGAGTCGACGCCCCGGGCTCGGGTGGTGCACGGAGGAATCGATCCGGCGGGAGGCGGGACTTGGCCGACCGATCCTCCCGAGCCACCGCGAAACGCTGTCCCACGGATCGGCATGGTCGGGCGCATCGCTCGCTGGAAGGGCCAGCATGTCATGCTGGAGGCGGCGGCGCTGCTCCGTCAACGTGGCAAGAGCGTCCGCTGGGTGGTGGTGGGCACCGCGTTGTTCGGCGAGGAGGAATTCGAAGCCGAACTGCGGCGTCGTACCGCGGAGTTGGGCCTTTCCGACGAAATCGAGTGGGTGGGATTCTCGAACAGGATTCCCGAGTTGATGCGCACGTTCGATGTCTTC
>CAZYBA010000121.1:7637-8612 GCA_964646105.1 uncultured Armatimonadia bacterium | reverse complement strand
CGCGGAGCGCACGGGGCCGTCCTGTCGTCTCCGCCTGCCGCGGACTCGGAGCAGTGTGGTGAATCGCCGCTGTCGGCGCGGCCGGTTGCCTGTCGCGCGTGGCGTCGTACTCAGTCTTCGGCTTCGCTGCTGGTCTGGTTGAGCGCGGGTGGCGTTTGCGGGATCTTGTCGACGTCCGGCCACTGCCGGTTCCACCCCGACTCCTGCTCCCACGCGTAGGCGAGTCGCAGGATGGCGTCCTCGCGGAACAATTGCCCGGTGAACTCGACGCTGATCGGGAGTCCGTTCGATGTTTTCCCGCAACGGGTGATGCAGGTGGGGTGGCCGGTGAGGTTGGTCCAGGTGATCGACGGCGCGCTTCCGGCCGGGGTGACATAGACGTCCACCGACTCGAGGGCTCGGCCCATGGCGGCCTGCAGGTGTCGTCGCACCCGCTGGGCGTTGAGATAATCGGCCGCGGGGAGAGTCGCCCCGAAGCGCAGGAGGTTCGGCCAACTGGCATCGGATTGCTGGACCAGTTGGCGCAGGCCGCCGCGGTCGGCGAGATCCGCGAACGCCGCCGCACCTTCGGTGAGGATGGTTAGGTCGGGTAGGGCGTCGTAGGCGGGGTTGTTGGCGGGAAGGTCGACCGGGCGTGGAGAGAGTCCCCATGAGCGGAGTTTCTCGAGAACCGCGGTCTGCTCCGGTCGGGCGTTCGCGAACGCCCGCTTGTCGTAGCCGATGCGCAGGTCGGTGAGTTTCGTATTCGGATTCCAATCGAAGCCAATCCCCGCCCGGACGGTCCGGTCGTGTCCGTCGGGTCCGTGAATGGCGGCGAACACGAGCGCGCAGTCCTCGACCGACCGGCAGATGGGCCCCACCTTGTCCATGGTCCACGAAAGGGCCATGGCGCCGTGGCGCGAAACCCGGCCGAACGTCGGGCGCAGGCCGGTGGTTCCGCAGACCCGGCTCGGAGAGACAATGCTTCCGTAGGTT
>CAZYBA010000121.1:0-7525 GCA_964646105.1 uncultured Armatimonadia bacterium | reverse complement strand
CCGACGAGCCCGACGACCCGCGCACCGGGTTCCACGGATTGCGGGTGGTGCCCCCGAACCAGACATCGCCCATGGCGAGCTCGCCGAGCGACAGTTTCGCCACCAAGACAGCGCCTGCTTCCTTCAGGCGCGCGGTGACTGTCGCGTCGAAGTGGAGGATTTGGTCGCGCAGGGGCGGGATGCCGTAGGTGGTGCGTGTGCCTTCGGCGGCAAACAAATCCTTCAGCCCATACGGGACCCCGTGCAGCGGGCCCCGCCATTTCCCCGCCGCGATTTCCCGGTCGGCTGCCTCCGCTTCGGCCAGAGCGCGTTCCGGACAGGTGGAAATCACGTTCAGCAGGCGCGGGCCGTATTTCTCGAGACGTTCGAGGTACATCCGGGTCAACGCCGCCGAGGTTACTTTGCGCGCCTTGATCAGCCGGCCGAGGTCGGTGGCGCTCAGGAACGCCAGATCCGCGACGTTCGAAAACTTGGGCAGCGGTTTGCGCGAGACACGCACCTTTCCTGGCTTGGGGACGTGGGTCGATTCCAGGACCGGGTCGAAGACGAATGCCGGATCGTAGGGCTGCGCGAACGCCGAGGTCCGAACCGCAAGCAAGGTGTCGCGGCCGTCACGAACGGCAGCGAGCATTTGACGTCGCTCGGTGTCGTTCACCGGTCGGCCCGCCAGCTTGTCGGCGCTTGCCAGGTCGTCGACGGAAATCGGGGCGGTCTTGGGGTCGGGGGTCTCGAGCGCCGACGCCGGGAGGGCCGCTCCGGCGACTGCCGCGCCCATCAGTTTCCTACGTGTCACCTTGGCCATGGCGTGATTCTACCTTTCCCGAACGTCAACCTCGGAACGGCCTATTGTGCAAGACGGATTCCGAGCGATCGGAAAAGGAAGCCGAAATTGTCCACCCACTCCTCGATCTGTTTGGCGGTTGGCTTGCCGGCTCCGTGGCCGGCGCGCGTCTCGATCCGTATCAATACCGGAGCGGGCCCGGCCTGTGCCTTCTGCAATGTCGCTGCGTACTTAAAACTGTGCGCCGGCACCACCCGATCGTCGTGGTCGGCCGTGTTCACCATTACCGCAGGGTAGTGCCCCGCGGGTTTGATGTTGTGCAACGGGCTGTAGGCGTAGAGCGCCTTGAATTCCTCGGGATCGTCGCTCGAACCGTAGTCGGAGATCCAGGCGCTGCCGATGGTGAAGCGGTGGAACCGCAGCATGTCCATTACCCCCACCCCGGGGAGGGCGGCGCCGAAGAGGTCGGGACGTTGGTTGAGGACCGCACCGACGAGCAGCCCGCCGTTGGAATCGCCGGCGATGGCAAGCCGGGACGGTTTGGTGTAGCGGTTTTCGATCAGGTACTGCGCGGCGGCGATGAAGTCGTCGAAGACATTCTGCTTGCGCGACTTGGTGCCGGCCAGATGCCATTCCTCGCCGTATTCGGCCCCGCCGCGCAGGTTGGGAAGCGCGAAGACACCTCCCATGTCGACCCAAGCCGCCCACGGGACATAGAACCAAGGGGTCATGGAAACACTGAATCCGCCGTAACCGGACAGCAGCACCGGATTGTTGCCGTCGAGGCGCAGTCCCTTGCGGTGCACAACGAACATGGGAACCCGCGTGCCGTCCTTGCTGGTGAAGAAAACCTGCTTGACCACATGTCCGGCGACGTCCATCTTGACGCGGGGGCGTTGGAAAACGGTGGAGCGGCCGGTTTTCAGATCCAGGCGATAGACCGTGCTGGGGGTGTTGAAACTGGAAAAGCTGTAATAGGTCTGCCGGTCGGTGCGTTTGCCGCCGAATCCGCTCGCCGACCCGATGCCGGGCAACGCCAGTGTCCGCACCGGCTTTCCTGTCTCGTCGAACACCCGAACCACCGAACGGGCGTCCTTGAGGTACGCGCAAATCCATTGGGCGTTGACATACCCCACGCTTTCCAGGGTGTCGTTGGACTGGCCGACCACTTCCTTCCACGCCAGAGGCTTGCGCGCGACATCGACCGACACAATGCGTCCCCGTGGGGCCTCGGAGTCGGTCTTGAAGTACAAGGTCGAGCCTCGGTTGCCGAGGAAACGGTACTCGGATTCGAGGCGGTCGACCACGGCTTCGACAGGACTGCTCCCGGATTTGAGGTTCTGGACAAACACCATATTGGCTGGCGCGGTGCCCCGTCCCACGCTGATCACCAGATAGCGGCCGTCGTCGGTGACCGTCCCGTTCACGAACTTCTCGCCATCCTCGGGACGCTCGTAGACCAGCCGGTCTTGTGCCTGCGGGGTGCCCATACGGTGGAAGTAGAGTTTTTGGAATGTATTGCGTTCGGTGAGTTTGGACGCGTTGTCGGCCGCCGGATAGCGCGAGTAGTAGACTCCGCTGCCGTCCGGCAACCAGGAAACGTCCGAGAATTTGACATCCTCCAGGACATCCGGGAGCTTCCTGCCGGTGTCGATGTCGAGAAATTGCCAACGTTGCCAGTCCGAACCGCCGTCGGACGTTGCGTAGGCCAGGAGTTTGCCGTTGTCGCTGACCGATGTTCCCGAGAGCGCCACGGTTCCGTCGGTGGAGAACGTGTTGGGATCGAGCAGCACCCGCGGGGTTTTGCCCGGCACGCCGACATGGAGGACGCTTTGGTTTTGCAGGCCGTTGTTCTTGTTGAAGAACGTTCTTCCGCCGCGCTCGAACGGCACGGAAAAGCGTTCGAAGTTCCAGAGTGCGGTGAGTTTCTTGCGCAGGGTTGCTCGTTCGGGGATTTGCCGCAGCCACGAGAAAGTCAGTTTGTTCTGCGCTTCCACCCAGGCCTTGGTCTCGGGGCTGTTGTCGTCCTCGAGCCAGCGGTAGGGATCGGCGACCTTGGTGCCGTGGTAGGTGTCGGTTTGGTCGACGGTTCGGGCGGGCGGGTAGGCGAGGCGATCCTGTGCGCCGGAGGGGTTGCAGACGAGCAGCAGTGCGGCGGTGAGAATCGGGAGTGGCATCGAGCGCATGGTCTGGTTCCTGATGGGTGGGGAAACTCGGCAGTGGGTCGTCGGTATCCAACGGGACCACGACCGAGTTTCGGAGGGGGCGTGTGGGCTAGAATGCCCCGATGGAATTTGAACTGGTGCATTATCCCCGGTTGTGCCCGCCGGGAGGTGTTTTCGAGCGCGAACCCGGCGAGGCGGCGGGGGTGGTGCGCAAGTTCATCGTGCTGGGCAACGGTGCCCATTGGGTGGTGGCGATCGGGCCGGTCCTGGATGGTGAATCGTCGTTCCATGCCGACATCGCCCGGGCTGCGTCCGGGGAGTTTCCCCAGCATCGGGTGCACGGCGGCGGATTCCTGCGTTTCAGCGACGACCCCCTCGACGGGACAAAGGCGTGGTTTTCGGGGCGGAGCACGGCGTATGGAGTGTACGATCCGGTGTTGCGAACGTCGGAATTGCGTCTGTTCCTGACGAAAAGCCTCCGTTGCGCGGTGGCTGTTTCGTAAACGCCCACGTTGGCGCAATTGGGTAACGGGACCCGCAGCCTGCGGTGCGCGGTGGCTGTTTCGTGAACGCTGACGTTGGCGCAATTGGGTAACGGGACCCACAGGCTGCGGTGCGCGGTGGCGGTTTCCTGAACACGACGCCGGGCGTGTTCGCCCTACCGAAAAGGGGCATCCGAGTATTGGTCGCGCTGATTCGTGAACGTTCCCTCCTCGCGGGATTGGAAGTGGGAACCGCGCTCCGGCGACGGGATTGTGGCTGGGCCACCGCAGCGCGGTTGATGTTCAGTTGCCGAGTTTGCTGAGAATGGATTCCGTGTCGTAAACACACCCGCCCCAGAGTCCGCCCGACACATTCTGCAGGGCTGCCCAGAGCTTGGTGTCGTCGGGGAGGCCCGGATCGGGGGCGAGGTCCGGGCGGGGTGCGCGCGACTCCAGCAGGGCGGTTCCGGATTCGACGGTGCCGTCGGGTCCGAGCAGGTCGACCGACGCCTCGAGGGTGTTGCGGTCCACAATGATCTGAACCGTGTCGCCGTCGCGCACTTTTCCGATCGGTCCGCCGGCCAGCGCCTCCGGTCCGACATGGCCGATGCACGCGCCGGTGCTCACCCCCGAGAATCGCGCGTCGGTGATCAGGGCCACCTGCTTGCCCCACGGGATGAACTTGAGGGCGGAAGTTACCTGGTAGGTTTCCTCCATTCCCGACCCGAGGGGGCCCCGGCACAGCAGCACCATCACATCGCCCGCCTCGACGGTTTTGGAACCGGTTCCCTTGAGCGCCGCGATGGCGTCGCGTTCGGTGGTGAACACCTTGGCGGGTCCGCGCTTGCGGTAGACATTGTCGGGGTCGACCACGCTGCGGTCGATGGATGTGGCTTTGATGACCGATCCCTGGGGGGCGAGGTTGCCCTTCGGGAAGCAGACCGTGCTGGTGAGCCCGGCTCCGCCGGCCCGGGACGGCGCGTAGATCACCGTATCGGGGTCCACTCCATCCTTTTCGCGCAGCACTTCCCGCAGGCGGGCACGTCGCTCGGAGTGTTCCCATTCCTCGAGGTTTTCGCCGACGGTCTTCCCGGTGACTGTTTTCGCATCGAGATGGAGCAACCCGAGGGAGCGCAGATGGAGCATCACTTCGGGAACCCCGCCGGCGAGGAAGAAGCGGACTGTGGGATGGTCGGTCGGGCCGTTCGGGAGAACGTCCACCAGGCGCGGGACCGCACGGTTGACCCGGCTCCAGTCGTCGACCGTGGGGCGGGGGATGCCGGCTGCGTGCGCGATGGCGGGGAGGTGGATCAGGAGGTTGGTGGAACCTCCGCAGGCGGCGTGGACCAGCAAGGCGTTCTCAAGCGCTTCCGGCGTGACAATGTCGCGGACCGTCCAGCCGAGGCGGTCGAGTTCGGAGAGGGCGACTGCGGAGCGGACTGCGTTGTCGCGCCAGATGGGTTGGCCGCTCGGGGCGAGTGCGGCGTGGGTGAGGGTGAGGCCGAGTGCTTCGGCGACCGCCTGGGCGGTGGCGGCGGTTCCGAAGAACTGGCATCCGCCCCCGGGGGCGGCGCAGGCGCGGCATCCGGCCTCCGCCGCTTCCTTGAGGGTGATCAGGCCATGCGCGAAGCGGGCGCCGATGGTCTGGACCCGTCCTGCGTCCTCTCCGTGCTTGGGCGGGAGAGTGACTCCGCCGGGGACGATCACGGATGGCAGTTGGTGGAGTCCGGCGACCGCCATCAGCATCGCGGGGAGGCCTTTGTCGCAGGTGGCGACCCCGAGCACCCCGCGTCTGTTGGGAAGCGAGCGGGCCAAGCGGCGCAGCACGATCGCCGCGTCGTTGCGGTACGGCAGCGAGTCGAACATCCCGGGGGTGCCTTGGGATCGGCCGTCGCAGGGGTCGGACACCATTCCGGCGAACGGAATCTCGCCGCGCTGCGCAAAGGTTTCGGCCGCTGCCTTCACCAGCAGGCCGACTTCCCAGTGGCCGGTGTGGTAGCCCAGCGCGATCGGCTTGCCGTCATCGGAGCGCAGGCCGCCGAGGGTGGAAAGGATCAGGAATTCGCGTCCGGCGGTCTTGGACGGTTCCCAGCCCATCCCGGCGTTCTGGGTGAGGCCGAAGAGGTCTCCCGACGGGGAATGGAGCAGCATGTGCTCGGTGAGGGGCAGCGCGCCGGCCGGACCGTCGGCGGTGGTGGCGACATCGAACAGATCGGAGGGTTCGGGGGACGACATATCCGTTGGTTCGGCGGGCAGGCAGCGGATGCCTCCGGTGGAGAATCGTTCTGCGTCGATTCCTTGGGGCACCGTTTTGGTTCGCGGGCACTGAAACTGTTTCTCAGTCACGTGGCGGTGGGTTGGCAGACGAAATTGGCTGTGTCGTCAATTATCTAGCCTGACGTTTCGAGGTATGACCGCACCGGTTGAAAGCCCTGGAAGATGAAGGAAGAATCGACTCCCGTTCCCGTATGTCCGGTCCCCTTGCCAGGGTCTTCTGTCGAACATCGGGACGCCTCCACGAGACTGGTTCGGAAGCGCCTTTCCGTTCTCGAACTTGCGGTTTAAGTTGGCAGACGCCCCATCGACACCGTCCGGGCCTACCGAGGGTCCGACGCGCACAATGCATTGCTCGCAAGAAAAAAGGCAATTCAGGATCTGACGAATTTCCGCCGATAACACCAAAGTAATCTTCTTCGGTTTCGCGGGAGTCGAGAATGAAGTATCCACCAACGCAAGACGTCAACGATGCCCTCAACCGTGGGCTTCAGTTCCTTGTGGACCACCAATTGCCATCCGGACAGTTCCCGATTCAGGTCACTCCTCGCAAACCCGACGCCCGTGCTTCCGACGACTTCTCGAACTTCGCCACCGCCCATGTCCTGTATTCGCTCAGCTTCTTTCCTGCCGACGAGGTGCGGAACATGCTGGAGCCAGCCCTGACCTTCCTCAAACGAGAGATGTCCGATTCAGGGCTGTGGCGTTTCTGGACTCACGATGCGGTTCGTAACGGGCGAAGTCGATTCAACTTTATTCCTGCTGATTTGGACGACACAGCAAGCCATGCGTGGGCACTGAAACATTATGGAGTTCCGTTTCCCGACAACCGACGGCTGCTGCTACACAACCGGGACGATCAGGGGCGCTTTTACACTTGGATGATCCCGAGACTCGCGGCCCCCCTGGATCCGGGGTATTGGACTGCGATGGTGAAGGAGATCACATTTCCCCGGATGTTCTTATTCTGGCGGATATCACCGGCGGCACGGAATGATGTCGATTCCGTAGTCAACGCCAATGCGGTCCTTTACCTCGGTGAGTGCTCAGCCACCGCTCCGGTGATTCGTTGGCTCGCGCAAATCGTGGAGGAGGGACGTGAGCAAGGCAGCGACAAGTGGTATCACGACCTGTTTACAATCAATTATGCGGTATCACGTTGCCACCATGCCGGTGTTTCTGGCCTTGGGCATTTGAAGTCGCCGGTTTCGTCCCGCATCAACGCCGAACAGAAGGCCGACGGCAGCATCGGGGACACCCCCTTACACACAGCCCTGGCGTTGAACACTCTATGGAATTATGAAGTGTCTGTTGATTTGCCATGGGTTCGTTCGGCCCTTGCATACCTTATCGATCAACAGGCTCCCGATGGCAGTTGGCCGTCCGCGCCATATTACTTCGGCGGACCGGGGCCGCGGAGAGCGAGCTGGGGCAGCCGTGAACTCACAACGGCCCTCTGCCTGGAGGCGCTGGTCCGTTCTCGGAAACCCTGACGCAGCGGATCGATTGGTCGTCTCCTCCGACAAAAAGACCTCGTGATTTTCGTAAGATCAGATCCATGGTGCCCGAATACCGTGTCCGGTTTCCTGCTGAAGGCGCCATGTTGCGCGGGCAAAATCGAAGAATCCAACGTGCCGACATGCTTGCAGGCGCGGATTGGTGAAGGTGCAATCTCGGTTTCATTTCCTGAATCAGGCATGAGGGCGCTGCGGCCGGATGGCCGCACAGCGCACGGTCCTTCAACCACTCGGTTCGGAGGTGCCAGCCAGAACGCGGCGATGTTGGCGAGCAGCGCCTGCGCGGTGCAGATGTTCGACGTCGCC
>CAZYBA010000120.1:0-8716 GCA_964646105.1 uncultured Armatimonadia bacterium | reverse complement strand
TATCGACCAAGGGTTGTCGACGTGTGCGGACCGGAATGGCGCGTGTGCGCATGACGCGTGCGAATCCGGTGATTTCGTCGACGGTTTCGCCTTTGGTGCGCAGGGCGGCGAGGAGTCCGGCGATTTGTGCGGGAGTTGCGGCACCGTCCATGATGCTCGACATGGCGTCGGCGGCCTCGGCCGCGGTCAAGTGGGTACCGTTGACGACCTTGGCGAGTTGTTCTTTCATCGGTGTTGGGTTCTCCGGGAAGTTTGGGGGCAACGCATTATAGCGATTTGGCGGGTCTGGGAATGCATTATCAGCAGGCGGGGTTTTGGCCGGGTTGGCTGTTTTTGCGTAGGAGTCGGCAACGGAAAGGTTGTCTGCGGAGGGGATGGCATCCGCCGCGGAACGGCAGGCGTTGAGCGTTGTGGAGATTGGGCGTGTCGGTCGTGGGGGGATGGAGAGACGGTGGTGGCGGGGCTTGTCGGGAGCCGTCTATCGTGTAAAACAACGCCCACCCACCCCCCGGCCACCCACCCCGGGGTACCCGCCAAATGTGAGTTTCGCCAGTGATTTGGGCGAAGATCATCCAAGTTGGGTACGAACGGGCCCCCTGCCTCGGACGGCATGACGCACCAGGCGTTCAATCTCGTCCGCATGGCGGTCGCGACCCGAATCTGGACCCGAGCCGGGGCTGCTGCGGGAACACTGAAACCGGTGACTGTCAAGTGCTCACAGGGACAGCTCGAACCCGGCCTTGAAGCGGCAACCCTATGGCCCCGATTGCCGGTCTCGGTCTATCGCGTCATGGAGCAACGGGTACGCGAAGCCTTGACCTAGGGCATCTCCGAATCGTGTGAAGCCCAATCCTCGCCGGGGTGTCGGCTTGGCGTGCCGTGCGGATGCTTGGCGTTCGCGCTTCGATTTGTCGCAATTCGATCGGATCGCTGGGATTTAGGGGCCGAAGCTTCTGAAGTCTCGTCGGGTTTCGGAGAGAGGGCGTGTCGGTCGTGGGGGGATGGAGAGACGGTGGTGGCGGGGCTTGTCGGGAGCCGTCTATCGTGTAAAACAACGCCCACCCACCCCCCGGCCACCCACCCCGGGGTACCCGCCAAATGTGAGTTTCGCCAGTGATTTGGGCGAAGATCATCCAAGTTGGGTACGAACGGGCGCTCGACCGAGGCCTCCGACGTCCGCGCCCTACCCGGCCATCCGCGGCAAATTGAATAAAATCCCGCACCTCAGCGTCACGACACCGGGCTCCTGTCTACTTCCTCGGAATCATCGAAACCGGCTAGGTCCCCTGCATCTCCGCAGTTCCTGCTCCGCCGTCCTATCCAGCCGTCCGCGGGAATGTCCCGATGAGTCCCGGTCGCGCAATTCAGTGCAAGTCCTTTCGCTCGTGGCTCGACCCCCATGGGAAGAGCGCAGGTCAACAGAAGAGCGGTGCTGGGAACCGCATCGACGCTGGCCGGCGGGGCCGGCTCATCCCAGCGCACGATCAACGCGGCATCGGTGACCTTCTCGCCTTGTTCCTGTTCGACCGGTTTGTTCACACAACGAGAGCCGGCCTTGTCCCGGAGGCTCGCATCGGCCCGTTGCATTGCCGCAAGGGCAGGAACACAACGCTCCGGCGGTGAACGGCCGACCATGGCGAATCACCATCATGACGAAGCCGGGGCCGAAACACCGTCCGTCGATCCGGGATGCCTCCCGGCGTGGAATGTCGACGATCTCCCGGATCCCAAACCGATCACCAAGAAAAACCTGCTCGGACTGATCGGACCTGGCCTCGTGCTCGCCGGCGGATCCATTGGAACCGGCGAACTGATCATGGGACCTCAGGTGGCCGCCCGTTACCACGGCGCCTTGATGTGGATTGCCCTTCTCTCGGTCCTTGCGCAGGTGGTCCTCAACACGGAGGTGATGCGCTACACCCTCTGCACCGGCGAGCCGGTCATGTCGGGATTCTTCCGTTCCAGGCCCGGACCGCGCTTCTGGCTGTTTTTCTATGTGCTACTGGACTTCGCCGGCTGGCTTCCGACGCTCGCCAGTCTCTCCGCGGAAGTGCTTGTGGTGGCGGTCCGCGGACTCGGCCCCATGGACTCGGTACCCCCCGACACGGTGCGCATGGTCAGCTACTTTGTCTTCCTCGGCTGCGCATCCCTGTCCCTATTCGGCGGAAAGATTTTCAACACGCTCCAGGTCGTGATCGGCGGCAAGGTCATCTTTGTCCTGATCTACATGCTCTTCACCACTATTTTCTTTGTCTCCGCCAAGACATGGGGTGACATCTGGGGCGGCCTCTTCGATTTCACCCGGGTGCCCCGTGACAGCGCCGGCAATGTATCGATCGACTGGGGAATTGTCGCCGCGCTGGCCGGGTTCTCCGGGGTGGGCGGTCTCGGCAACATCATGGCGTCCAACTATGTCCGCGAAAAAGGCTGGGGAATGGGGGCCAAGGTCGGTGCAATCCCCTCCGCATTCGGCGGACACAAGGTCGAGCTCTCCCATGTCGGCACCATGCTGCGCGACACCCCCGCCAACCGAGAACGGTTCCGGCGCTGGTGTCAGTACCTGATGGTGGACCAATACGGGGTCTGGGCCGCCGCTTCGCTGGTGGCCATCATGCTGCCCTGTTTGCTCGGCGCACAGTACCTGCGACTCGACGCTGTGGACGCCCCTGCGGGCGGCAACTGGCGGTGGGCCGCCGCCCTCGCCCAGGATTTCGGCGCCGCCAAAGGCCCGATCTTCCGCACCCTCACCTTGGTGGTGGCGCTGGTCATCCTCATTCCCGGACAGTTCTATGTGATTGACTCGACCGCCCGGCGCTGGACCGACGCCATCTGGTCCGGGAGCCGCCGCGCCCGACGTCTCGACCAGAAACGCATCGCCCACCTGTACTACACGCTGGCCGCGATTTATGTGGGTTGGGGAATGTGTGTCTTCACGTTCTTCCCCAAACTCTCCGGCAGCACCATGATGATCATCGGTGCCAACCTCGCCAACCTGGCCATCGCCACCACCGTCCTGCATACCTGGTACGTAAACCGGCGTTTCCTACCGGCGTCGGTCCGGCCGTCGATCGGCAAGCAACTCGCGATGGCTGCCTCGGCCGCGTTCTTCCTGATCATGTTCGGACTGGTGGTCTGGCAGAAAATCGTCCCCGAAATCCTGAAACTGATGGGCGGATAGGTACCCGTGATGGCACTGGGACGTCGCTCGTTTCTCGCCGCCCTATCGCTTCCTAGCGCCGCACTCGGCCTCCCGGAGCGGTCCGGCGCCCATCGCCCCGAAGACCCGGCGGTTCGTCTTCCCCCGCGCACCCGCACCATCGCGAACCTGCCTTACCGCGAACCGGATTCACGCGACCCACTGGTGCGCGAACGCTGCCAACTCGACATCCATTATCCGGTCGGCCCGGCGCGCTTTCCGACCGTGGTCTGGTTTCACGGAGGCGGGCTCACCGCCGGCCGCAAGGAACTGCCGTCCGCATTGCTCGAACAGGGCATCGGGGTGGTGGGCGTGGGATACCGGCTCAGTCCCGGCGTGCAATCGCCGGTGTGGATCGAGGACGCCGCCGCGGCCGTGGCCTGGGTGTTCCGACACATTGCCGAATACGGCGGGGACCCGTCCCGCATCGTGGTTTCCGGGCACTCCGCCGGCGGTTACCTGGCCGCCATGGTCGGCCTCGACAATCGTTGGCTCGCGCCGTACGGCATCCACCCCGACCGGCTCGCCGGGATAGCTCCCCTCAGCCCGCAGGCCATCACCCATTTCACGGTGCGCAAGGAGCGCGGTATTGCGGACACCCGACCCGTCGTGGACGATCTGGCACCCCTGTATCACGTTCGCAAGGACGCACCCCCTATACTCCTGGTGACCGGCGACCGCGAAAAGGAACTGCTGGGGCGTTACGAGGAGAACGCCTACTTCTGGCGGATGCTGAAGGTGGCGGGGCATCCGGATGTCACCCTGACCGAGATTCCCGGCACCGACCACGGCAGCATGGCGCGCCCGGCCATGCCGATGCTCCTCGCGTTCGTACGTCGGGTCTGCTACAAGCACGTTCCCGGAACCCTGGTCTACCCTTCCCGGTAGGATGACTCCATGACGGAACAACGGTTTCAAAACGAAGCTTCTGTGTCGTCCCCCCGGGATCAGGCATCCCCTGTCCCGGGCAACGACCTGCGTTCGGCGGGAACACAGTCCCGCCTCGGGGAGCCTGCCCAATCGGCAGATGCCAAGCCGGTCAGCCCGAGCGGCCTCTACGACCGGGACGGCAACCCGGTGTTGCTGGTGGTCGAAACCAAGACAAAACACGGGACCGTCCGCCGTGCCGCTCCGTTCGCGACCTTCGCCGGTCGACCGTCACGGTACTACGAGTACATTTCCGACGCCCGTTGGAACGGGGTTCCCTGGGTGCATGTCGCGGGAGGACGTCATCCCGAGACCGGTCGGGTGGTGGTGGCCAAGGGCGTTGTTGCGATCGGGCAGTTCGCCGTCGGCGGGATTGCGGTCGGGCAGATCGCC
Organism: uncultured Armatimonadia bacterium; assembly: GCA_964646105.1. Taxonomy (GTDB): domain Bacteria; phylum Armatimonadota; class Armatimonadia; order Armatimonadales; family Armatimonadaceae; genus CAIRTT01. The sequence continues at coordinate 4,200 of CAZYBA010000120.1, read as the reverse complement.
GTCGGGATTGTCACCGTCGCCCAGCTGGGCATCGGGGGCATGGCTGCGTGCGGCCAGGTCGTGGTGGGAGCGTTTGCGGCAGGTCAGCTGGCCGTCGCGGTCAAGGCAGCGATCGGGATGTTGGCGGTGAGTTCCCAAGCCGTGGGAATGTTCACGGCCGGGGGCACTTGCCTGGGCGGCGAATCCGCCTGCGCACACCAATGGACTGCCCGTCGTGCCGACCCGGTTGCGGTGCAGACATTCCAGAAGACACCGTTGCGTCCGTTCCGGGTCAACAACCACAACGGTTCCTACACCACCACGCCTCCGCCCGGATCCCCGCGCCGCTTGTAACGGGGAGCTTGTTGCAAGCGAACCTTTGGGTGCGCGCAGCCTCTACGCGCGGTGCCCCGGGCGGACTGGTTATCCTCGTTTCCAATAATACATTCAGCGGAAACTGCCGCCTCAGTCGTCCTGTTCTTCGTCCAGCCAGCGCTGGATCGCCTGTGCAACCGTGTCCACGTTGGGTTGCGGATCGGTCACCAGGAAGAAATCGCTGAGCGCCCCCTCCAAGTTGAGAACATCCACCCGCTTGCCACCGTGCCACGCCAGCACACGGCCTTTGGCGCGGTCCACCTTGAGGTAACGCGCCCCATCGATTTCATCGAGCAATTTGCTGTACGGGTGCCCGGCCGCAGGTCGACTTGTCATGGATGATTGTCCCATTCCGAGGGGGATGGATTCGCCGCTGTCTGCGCTGCAGGTTGGCTTAACTTGTCCGGGAGGACGTTCAGTGCGAACGCCGCCCAGGCGAACGCCCCGCCGATCGGGCCGACCACCAAGACACCGAGCGGGGATTCCTTGGAGTTCCCCAGCCAGTCCATGGTTTGCGTCGACAATACAATCGAAAGCACCGCCCCCGCCTTCCAAGCCACTGCGTAGACACCGTTGTAAACCGCCTCGCGACGTCGCCCGGTCGCCTGTGTGTCGCGGTCGATGATCTGCCCGAGGATTGGAAGCGGCAGGACATACAGCATTCCCTGCGCAACCCCGACCACGCCCATCAGCACCTGTCCCGCAAGCACCTTGGTGGCAATTCCACCCGGCATCGCCCCGACCCCGTGGAGCATCGGGAGTGCGCAGCCCAAAATCCCCAAACTCGCCGCCAATAGGGAACGTGGGTTGCGGCGCCCCGCCCAGGACGGCAACACGGCCGAGGTCAGCAGGCAGGTGGCCACGAACGGGATCAGCAACTCCGTGACAGTCGCCTCTGTCCCGCCCAACCCGACCACCGCCCAATACGGGATCACCCGTTGCCCTGCCAGATACCCGATGTTGAACAGGACGGTGATCACGAAAAAGCGCACGAACGCACGGTCGCGGAAAATCGCGCGGATATCGCGGAGTGCGTCGCCTCGGGACATTGCCTCGACCGCTTGCCCGTGCCGCTCTCGAATGGCGAATGCGGGAAACAGGAAACAGAACAGCGCCGCGATCGAGAACAGGATGGCGACCCGCTGGAAGCCGGCTTGGGACGCCAACGCGGTGCCGGCATTGGGTGGCGGGGCAGGATCGAGCGCAGTCACCAGCGCTCCGGGAAGCACATTGGCGACCACCACCCCCAAGGTCATCCCGACCGCAATCCAACGTCCCAGCCGTAGCCGGTCGTCGTCGCTGCGGGCCACCTCCGGTGCGAGCGCATGAAACGGGACATAACAGAGCGTGTAGAACATCCAGTGGAAACAGAGCAGCACGGTTCCGTACAAAAAATTGCGGACCGTCTCCGACGAGTCCGGCGGATACCAGAACGCAATCCCGGTGACAGTCGACAGGAGGGCGCCCCAGAACAGAAACGGGCGTCGTCGTCCGGCCAGGAAACCCCCCCGCCGTTTGGAAGGATTGGCGCCAGTGTTGTCCGACCAAGCCCCGATCAGCGGATCGACCACGATGTCGAATACACGCCCCGCCACGAACATCGCCCCGACCAACCCGATCGAAACCAACGCCGCACGTCCCGCACCCGGCGGCGGGGCGTAAAAATACGACCCCCACTGGATGATCAGCTCGCTGGCAAGCTGGACCCCGATCATGCCGATGCAGAACGCCAGGCCTTCCCAACCGGTGAATGATGCACGCCTGCGGGCCATGCCGCCATTATGCACCGAACATCCCCGCCGCGAACTTGCCGCCAAGCCGACATTCGGGAACGCTCAGGGCGCGGATACGACGCGGTTCGGAATCGTCGCTCCTGGCTGCGAAAACTGCCCCCAGGCCGGGGTATCCAACGCGGAACTTCGCCCGGCTCCCGGTTGTCTTGCGATTGATTTGCGAAACCACGGGCGACGGCGATCGATCGACACTCCGTTGTCGGGAGATTGCCCGGACCCACGGGGCGCGGGTTCGCAGATTTTGCCGAGAAGGAGCTGCAGCATGCCCGAACCGACGACTCAGGATTGGGAAGAGATTGCCGAACAAATCCGGCAGGCCGCCAAGGACGAACGTCGCCGCCTGCGTGAGACATTCCGAGAGCCGGATGCGGTCGGGCGGGACACGGCGGTGTTTCGTTCCGGCGCGGCGGAGGTGGATATCACCCCGGACGGCGCGTGTTACCTGGATGGTTACTGGAATCATCGTCCCGCGACCGCCGTGCGCGACCGGCTCAAGGCTCGGGCGTTGGTGCTCGACGATGGCCGGACACGGGTGGCGTTGGTGGTGTCCGACTTGATCGCCTATTTTTACCAGTGGGTCGAGCGTGCGCGGAGGCTGCAGACGGCGGTTCGGCCCGAGAACGTTGTGCTGTGCGCCACCCACACCCACGCGTCCCCGTGCCTGCTCGGCATGTTCGGCCCGCCTGGTTCGGTCGATTCCGGCTATATCGAATGGGTTGGGCAGCGGATGGCGGACGCGATTGCGGACGCCGCGGCAGCGTTGCGTCCGGCCAAGGTCGGCTACGGGCGCGCGTCCATGCCCGTTGTCGACGGGGAAATCCCCGGATTTGCGCGCAACTGGCACAACCCGGGAGTGGTGGATCCGGAAGTCTTGCTGGCCCATTTCAACGACGCCGACTCGGGCGACCCGATTGCAACCTTGGTGAATTTCGGTAACCACCCGGATGTCCTCGGCGACCAGACCACGGTTGTTTCCGCAGACTTCCTGTCGTTTGTGTACGCGGACATCGGGTCGCGGATCGGCGGGTCGGTGCTCGCGGTCCAGCGTGCGATCGGGGGTGTCGAGCCGATTCCGCAGGGGGTGAACGATCCGGACGAGGCGGAAGCGGCAATGCGGACGGTCAGTGCGGTGGTGGTGGATGCGGCCGAGCGGGCGTTCGCGCAGTTGCGCTGGCAGGATGCGCCGCGCGTGTCGGTGCGGCGGGTGGATTGTCGTTTCCCGGTGACATCCCCCGAGGTTCTCAAGGCCCATGCGATGGGATTGATGAGTGTCGGACCCGACGGGGGGGCGCAGCGCAACGAAATGCTGTTGATCGAGGTCGGGGACGCGCAATTCCTGACGGTCCCCGGCGAACCGCATCCCGAGGTGGTTCAGAAGTTGGTGTCGATGATGGACGACGGTTACCCGTTTGTGCTGTCGATGGCCCAGGACGAGATCGGTTATGTCGTGCCGCGGGAATTGTTCAACCCGGCGGGCATCCAGGAACTGTTGTCGGCCGGGCGCGACAACGAGTTCGTGGTGCTGTCGGCGGCGGCGCGGTTGCTCGGTGTGGACGGCTACGTCGTGCCGGATTGCCTGGCCTCGCCTCGGGATTCGTGAAACAGCGGGTGCGGACGGTCGGGTGTCAGCGCACGTCCGAACTCCGGCCGTCTGAGGCTTGGGCAACGCCGCCGGACCCCGACCGGTAACGTCGAAACGTTGCCGGCGGATGGAGTCCGGGTTGGTGGGAATGGGTCTTGGCGTGCTGGTTCAGGACAATGTTGGCTTCCGTACCAAGTCGAAGCGGGCGCGGGTGATTGCGCCCCCGATATCGACCGGCAGCCCCTTGGGATTGAAAACCACCCAGTCGACCTGGCCGTTGGAATTGTCCACTGCCACAACGCTCGCGTCGGTGTCGTCGCGGTGCACGCGGATGGTGTTGGCGCCGGCCGTTGCCTGGTTCGGGTCGGAATAGGTGGCCTTGGCCCCGGGGTTGTTGCTGGCCGCGGACGGACGGTACGGCGGGTGCGGGAGATACACCTGCGTGAACACCAAGGTGTCGCCGACGCGCGG
>CAZYBA010000119.1:5732-8774 GCA_964646105.1 uncultured Armatimonadia bacterium | reverse complement strand
GTCGAGCGATTGCGTCGCGCACTGGCGTTGCTCCAGGATTCCAACCGCGCCCTGCTCAACCGGCCGCCCAAGGCCCGCAAGACTTTCGCCCAGATCGGGCTGGACCGCTTTGTCCGTTTCCGCTGCCGCAACTAACCCGCGTCCCGCGACACCCCGGCAAAACGTCCGGCCGAACTAGCCGAAGTCCGCCAGCAGCGCGTCCACCGCCCGTGCGAACGCGTCCGCGGGGTCTCCCGCCGGGGCGACACGGTCGGCGGCTGCCAACGCAATCTCCCATCCGTGGGCCATGGCGATGCCGCACCCGGCCCAGCGCAGCATTGCCACATCGTTCCCGCCGTCCCCGAATGCCAGAACCTGTTCTCGGGGTACCGCGCACCGCTCGGCAACCACCCGGAGCGCATGGACCTTGTCGACCCCGGGAGCCATGTACTCGAGGTATTCCGGGTCCGTGACCAGCACCTCGAGTTTGCCGTTCCAGTGCGAACGCTGCACCGGCGCGGCCGCTTCCACCACATCCGGATCGGCAATCCAGATCACCTTGCGCACCTTGGTCCGGTCGATGCCGTGGAAATGGGCCCTCACGGTCATCGGGTTGCCGGTGCGGTGGGCAAGGATGTCGGAGTGGCGGGTGGTCTCGTGCAGGTAGGAACCGCCGTCGGCGTGCTCGATCACCTGGGTCATGCCGCGCCCGAAGCCGTCCGCCAGCAACGTGTCGACATGGTTGGAGTCCAGCAATTGCTCGTGCCAGGGTTCGTCGCGGGCGGTGTCGCGGACCAGGGCTCCGTTGCCGGAAATGGTCGGCCCTGAAAGACCGAGCTCCGCATGGAAACGGATCAGGTTTTCGTGACGACGTCCCGAGGCGAGAACGATCTGGACACCGTGTGCCGACAGGCGGGCGATTGCGGCCCGGTTGGCGTCGCAGACCCGATGGTCGGGTCCCAGCAGGGTGGCGTCCATGTCGACAGCGGCGAGCCGGAACGGAAATGACTTCATGGGGGCGTAATCCAGAACAGTGTGTGTGCGTGTATTCAGAACAGGGGCGGCGGTGGCGGGGCTTTGCGCAATTCCACAACCTTGCGTCGGGCCGCCTCGATATCGTCGATCAGGTGCTGGCGGCAACGTTCAAAGTCGGCACCGTTCTGTCGCAGGATGTAGGCCGGGTGCAGGCTGGCGATGGTGGCGGCGGCCCAGGGGGTGTCGAAGAAATTGCCCCGCTCGGTCGTTATCCGGAAGTTCGGATGGATGAGCGCGCTCGCGGAGGGTCCGCCCAGGCAGATGAGGACCAGCGGAGAGACAGTGCGCAGGGTGGGTTGCAACCAGAGACGGGAGCACGCGTCGGTTTCTTCCGGGCTCGGGGCGCGGTTCCAGAGGCGGCCGTTGTCGAGGCGGGTAGGGCGGCAACGCACCACATTGGTGATGTAGACGTACTTGCGGGTGATTCCGCAGGCGCGCAGGCATTCGTCGAGGAATTGGCCCGCCTTGCCGACAAACGGCCTGCCGAGGCGATCCTCTGTTTCGCCGGGGCCTTCGCCGACAATCATCAATGGGCTGGCCGGGTTGCCTTCGCCGAACACCACCTGGGTGCGTGATTCGTGCAGCGGGCAGGCGGTGCAGGTGGACGCGGCGCGTGCGAGTGCGTCGATTCGCGCAACAACCGAGCCCGCCTGGTCCACGGACAACACTATACCGGGGCGGTGGATCCGGGGGTTCCCGGATTGTCTTGACAATGAAAAGCGGGGCGTGTTACGCTGTTCCGAATCAGAGGAAGCGCATCCCGAGGCAAATTGGATTAGGGGATGACGTTGTCCCGAAAGGGTGGTACCGCGACCATGGGTTTGAACCGTTTTGCGCCCGCGGCCATGTGGCTGGCGTTGACTTCCGTAGGTGTTTCCCCCGCGCTGGCACAGCAGCCGGCGGTGGTGCGTGGCACTGCGGCTGATATCCGTGTCCTGCGCCCGCTGGTCAACGAGGTGATCGCCCCGGGGTCGTTTCTTCTCGAACTCTCTTTCCAGAGCCGAACCGCCGCGGGTATTCGCGCTGCGGAGTTGCATGTCGACGGTGTCCGCTGGGCGCGTCGCGATTTCGACATGCCGCTCGCCAAGTATGTGCTGAGCTTCGATGTCGACGGCCGGACCTTGGTCGCGGGTTCGCACCGCTTGGTGGTGAAGCTGATCGGCGCCGACGGCTCGATCGCCGAAACCGAAGTTCCTGTTCAGGTCGACACCCCCCGCCCCGTTGCCCCCACCCGCCCGGTCGGCGGTGGCTACGGCCCCGAGATGTCTTTCCGCGCCCTGCCCAAGAAGCTGGTGGGCACGGTTGAGATCGGTGTTGCCATCAAGGAAGAAAACCTCAACCCCTACGTCTCGTTCTTCGTCGACCGCCAGTTCAAGACCCTCAAGAACTACCCGCCCTACTCGTTCGTCTGGGACACCACCACGGTTTCCAACGGCTACCATGTGATCGAGGCCACGGGTTATCTCGAGTCGTCGAATGCGACCACCACCCAGCGCTTGCAGGTGTATGTCGACAATCCCGGTGGTTTCACCACCAAGGCTGCCCCTGACGTGGTAGCTCGGGTTGCCGAAACCAAGCCGTCGACGGTGGTTGCTCCGAAGACCTCCGCTCCGGTGGTGGTCCCGGTTGCCGCCGCGGCCCGCCTGTCCGCAGTGCCCGCCGCCGCCGTGAAGGTTGCGCCGGCCGCACTCGCCCCGCTTTCCCGCCCGTCCGACATCGCCGCCGCGCCGTCCCTGGCCGCAGCGGTCGCCCCGGCCGGTGCCGCGGTTGCGGTTCGCACCGAGCGTGTCGCCCAAGCCCGTGAATTCCGCGGCGCCACCGTCGCCCCGATGGGACTCTCGGCAGTGCCCTCCGCATCCCGCGAAACCACTGTCGGACGCCCGACCGCGATCGCTCCGGTCTCCGTCGCGCAACCCAAGGTCGCCGCAGTGGCCGGCCCGGTTCGCCGCGCAGTTTCCCCGGTAGCCCCCCGCCCCAAGGCGCCCATCGCCACCCTGTTGAGCCTGGCCCTGGTGGGCCTGGTGGCGC